>NZ_JAFZKX010000028.1 GCF_017551775.1 Fibrobacter sp.
CGCCTCAAGATTAGTCGTGGGACTCGCCTCCTAGTTGTGGGACTCGCTTCGCGAGTCCACAACTCGTCGCCTCGGTCATGGAAAAATGCAAGCATTTTTCCGCGACACTCGGCTCCTAGGGGACTGCTTCGCAGTCCCTCATCTATCGGCTCGCCTATACAAAAGCACTAGTGCTTTTGTGCAGGTCTCGCCTCATTATTAGTCGTTCATCATATGATTATAGAACTTGCGGTAGTTGTCCTTGTCTTCGGTCTTGCGGACGGCGATGGCATCCTGCGGGTGGCGGTTGAGCATACCCGTGATCATCTGCGGGATGATGTAGCCCCACTCGTACTTGCTCTGCAGCGGGAGGAAGAGTTCCTGGATGGCGTCGAGCACCGGACGCAGGTCGTACTTCGGGTTCTTGAGGAAGCTGAGCAAGAGTTCGGTGGTGCAGTTGCCTGCGCCGCGGCCCATGCCGGACACCGAGCCGTCGAGGTAGTCGACGTGGTTGATGATGGCCTGGATGGTGTTGCTGAAGGCGAGCTGCTGGTTGTTGTGACCGTGGAAGCCGAACTTCTTGTTCTTCACGATGCTCTTGTAGCGGGCGAGTTCCTTGTCGATGTCTTCCTGGTAGAAGGCGCCGAAGCTGTCGACGAGGTAGAGCACGTCGGCCTTGCATTCTTCGTTCACCTGGTGGAGCGCTTCGTCGAGTTCCGGACCGCGGTCACGGCTCACGGCCATGATGTTGAGGGTGGTCTCGTAGCCCATGTCGTGGAAGGCGTTCACCATGCTGATGCCCTTGTCGATGTTCTTGACGTAGCTGGCCACGCGGAACATCTGGTACGGGCTTTCGGCGGCGGGCTTCACGGCGTCCATGTTCACGCGGCCCACGTCGGCCATCACGGCCATCTTCATGTTCGATTCGATGCCGTCCTTCACTTTCCACAGAAGGTCGTCGTCGCAGAACTTCCACGGGCCGTATTCCTTCGGGTCGAAAAGTTCGGGGGAGTTCTTGTAACCCATTTCCATGTAGTCGATGCCGGCTGCGGTGAGGAGTGTATAGAGTCGACGGACGAATTCCAGGGAGAAGTCGTGCTTGTTGACGAGGCCGCCGTCGCGGATGGTGCAGTCGAGGACTTTGATTGTTTCGTAGTACATGGTCTTTTCTTTGGTTGATTGTTAATTGCTCCGCAAACATAGGTTTTAGGATGCGCATGGTCAAGTAGATGAATATACGGAAATTGAAAAAGTTGTGTAATCTACGCAAAATGAGCGTAGAAATGGGCGAAAATACTGAAAATGGCGAGAATTTTGTGGCCGATTGCGTCGTTTTGAGGTGCTGGCGGATGCGCCCCTCGAGCGCCCTTTAGGCCTCTTACCTTGCTCTAACCAAGTGCGATTTTATATTCTACGCTTAAAATGCGTTAAATATGAACGTGCGACTATGTACGACGCTGTTCTGCCCCGTTTTTTTTCGTGGTGGATGTTCCCGATTCGGGTGATGTTGGTCTGTTTGGAAACTAAAGTTTTCCTGACGTGCAAAAAAATTAGAACGCTGTCGTGCCTTTTAGCTTATTTTATGATAGAGGTGTGCGAATGTGGTTTTACAAGTTTTGTCCTCTGATTGCGATTGCCGTCGCTTCGCTTTTTGGGGTGAGTTTTGCCGGCCCGGCGAGTCCGTTCCCGATGATGGTGAAAAACCCGGACGGCTCGGTCGTGGTGATTCGCAATGTCGGTAACGAGAAACTCCATTATACGGTAACGGAAGACAACGAGCTCGTCGTGCGCGACAGTCTCGGTTTTTGGAACTATGCGGATACGGCGGGCAAGCCTACCGGGATGCGCGTCCACAGGCGCGGTGAACGCGAAAAGGGCGAAAATGAATTTCTGAAAAAGCACAATTCCAAGGAAATCATCGACAGGTTCCTGAAATCCCGCAAACTGCAGCTGCAAAAGAGGGATTCCGTTTCGGTGATGCCGCTGCGCAAGGCGGCTCCGCTTCGTGCCAGGGCCAACACGCTGGAAGAAGTCCTTTCGCGTGCGACCCGTCCGCAATTTGACGAGAGCATAACGATGGGTGAATCCAACGTGCTGGTGATTCTCGTGGAGTTTAGCGATATCAAGTTTCTGTCGTCGACTCCGCAGCAGGATTTTTTGCGCTACATGAACGAGGACGGCTATTCCGAAAACGGGATGCGCTGGAGCGTGCGCGAATATTTTGTCAAGAATTCCATGGGCGTGTTCAAGCCGACGATTGACGTGGCTGCGCCCGTGACGCTTTCTAAAACGCGCTCGTATTACGGTACGCAAGAGACTCCCGACGCGGCCTTCACCGAGGCCATCAACTTGATCAAGCAGCGGGGCGATATCGACTTCAGCAAGTACGACAACGACCACGACAAGACCGTGGATTACGTGTACATGATTTATGCGGGCGTGGGCTCCGCGGATTCGGACGTGCAGGATGCCATATGGCCGCAGGCGGGCGACGTTTGGCCAACGATAAATCTGGGCAGCAGGTCGAATCCGCTGTATATTTCGTCGTATGCGTGTTCCGGCGAGCTTAACGGCATGATGTACACGTACGGCCAGATTTACCATCCCAGGACTCCTTCGCGCACCCTGGCGGGAATCGGCGTGCTTGTTCATGAATACAGCCACGTGCTCGGCCTGCCGGATTTTTACGATATCACGGACGCGCAGAATTATTCAACGCCCGTAGTCTGGAGCCTGATGGACCTGGGTGAATACAATACTTATCCCAGTTCGTCGGGCGGTTCGTACAACCCGTTCAACCCGTTCGCTACGGTTGACACGGTGCAGTATATGTGCGGGAGCGCGCCTCCGCGCCTGAACGGGTTCGAGAGGTTTTCGCTGGGGTGGCTGACCCCGCGGATTCTCCCGAAGGTGAATGGCGAGGTGACTCTGCGTGGAATTGACCAGAACGATGCGATTCTGATTCCGTCGACGAACAAGAAGGATTACTTTATACTCGACTACCGCGCAAAATACGATTCAATTGCGCCCATGCCGAGCAGCGGGCTTTTGATTTGGCGCATCAACTACAGCAGGACGGCGTGGGGCGGAAACGAGGTCAATATCGGCAAGAATCTTCACATGTACCTCTACCGCGCGGATAACGACTTTACGATGGATAACCAGCGGTACGCCGCGCAGGACGACCCGAACTTGAAAGGGGACCCGTTCCCGGGCCGCAAGGGCGTCACGGAGTTCGACGGATTCGTCACCTATCAGGGAGAGGATCTCGGATTGCGCATTTACGATATTGTCGAGGGGGATTCCTCGGTGACGTTCAAGGTGGAATGGGACAATCCCGATCCGGTCTCGAGTTCGTCGGAAGTGGCGAGCAGCAGTTCTGAGATGTCGTCGAGCAGCGTCGTCATGGCGGGAAACTCCAGTTCGGAGGGTCCGGTGGCCTTGCAGGGCATGCCTGTGCCGGCGGGCGCGTTGCGCGTGGAGGCCGGCGTTGTCCATGCGGAAGTTCCGGCTGCGGGCCTGAAGGTGTTGCGCGTGTTCGACGTGCAGGGGCACCTGAAGCGCAGCGAGTTCTTTGCCGGCAACGCGGTGGCGGTGAACCTGAATTCGCTGCCGCCCGGAAGGTACGTTGTGCGGCTCGATGTGGACGGGGTCTTCCTGAAAAAGGGCCTGGTCGAATTGAAATAGGAAAATTCGCGAAAAAAACGGAAAATCCATGTAAATTTTTTTACATGGATTTTTTGTCAATGTTACTTTGGGTGTAGCGATGGATATCCTCCTTGCAGGAATATAGATTCAACGTACACACCAAGGTAGGTATGGTATGAGGATGTTTTCTATCGCGAGTGTGTCGCTGGGACTCTTGTTGTCTACGGCGGCATATGCTTTTACTGTCTCCGGAACGGTCAAGGACGAAACCGGCAAGCCTGTCGAAAAGGCTGCCGTTTCGCTCATTGCCAAGGGGCTGCGTACGCAGACCGATGCTTCCGGCGCATTCACCATCCATCAGGATGAATCTGGTCCGTATGCCCTGCAGCAGCGCGCAGCTTCGGTGGGCTTTCTCTCCGTGAACGGCGGGGTGCTCTCGTTCTCGCAGGGTTCGGGCTCTCCAGTCCATGTGCAGATTTTCGACATGGTCGGCAACCGCTTGCTCGACGAGACCCTCTACGGTTCGGGAACAATCGACATGAAGGCTTCCGTGAAGGCTCGCGGTGTCTACATGGCGCATGTCCGTGTCGGTTCCGCGTACCAGAGCTTCCGTTTCACGGCCGACGGCAGTTTCAATGCGGCTTTCGGCGGCAAGACGTCTGCGAAGGCGCTCCTCAAGGTGGGCGATTCCGATGACCTGCGCGTCGTCGCCGACGGCTTCGATACGCTCAACGTGAAGCTCAACAATCTCGATACGACTCTCGCGCTCACGCTCAAGAAGACCGCTCCGCCGCAGCCGCAGTACGCCTACGGTTGGGGCCTCAAGAACGATCCGGTTCCTTCGAGCGGTTGCGGCAAGGATGCCCCCAATCTCAACTACCAGTACCGCGGCGACAAGCCCCATTTCGAATTCAAGTGGAGCAAGGGTACGCGCACCGTGCGCATCGACGTTCCCAAGAGCTACGACAAGAACAAACCTTACAAGCTCATCTTTGGCATGCAGTGCATGGGCGGCTGGGCCGGCGGCGTGCAGGACGAAGGCTACTATGGCCTGAAGCCGCTCGACAAGAACGAGACCGCCATCTTCGTGGCGCCCGAAGGCAACGGAAACCAGGCCCCGTGGGCTCAGGATGACTACCAGTTGTTCGACGAGCTTCTCGCAATGCTCGAAAGCAGCTTCTGTATCGATTCCAGCCGCGTGTTCTCTACGGGCTTCAGCTACGGCTCCATGTTCAGCAACGGACTTTCGTGGAACCACCAGGAAGTGCTCCGCGCCGTGGCCGTGTACGAGACTGCCGAACGCAACATCTGGTTGCCGAAGCGAGAGGACAAGGGCATCGGCTGGATGGGCGTGCTCGGGCTCGATGACGGTCTTTGCACTCCCGAGATGGGACGCGCCGCACGCGATATCATCTTGACGCTCAATTCCGAAGGCGGCAAGGCGAAGAACGAAAGGGCCGAAGAGGCCCAGCGCAATGCGGCCCACAAGTGCTATGACTATACGACCGTTGAGGAACGCTTCCCCGTCCGCTGGTGCACGCAGAGCGGTGGCCACATCTGGGACCACAAGGATCCGGGCCAGAACAAGTCCTGGGTACCCGAGACCACGTGGGATTTCTTCAGCAAGTTCTAGCAGGAATTCATCCACACTCCAAAAACTCCCCGGATTGCTCCGGGGAGTTTTATGTTTGGCTACTGTTTTTTTGAACTATTATAACCGAATGAGAGGCTTGACTACGCTCGTCATATTGAACACGATGTTGCCTTTGCTGTCCTTGATGATGATGTCGATGCTCTTGATACCCTTATTCTTTAGCTGCAGAGGGAAAACCTCGTAGCCTTGGCTGTTGGGGCCTACCTTGAGTGTGGCTAGCTTCGATTCCGACCCAAAGTTTCCGATCATATTCTTTATGCTTTTGACCCACACGGTATAGGTTTCGGTGGAATTTTCTGCATTCAACCAGGAAACCTTCACTTCAAGGGGATCGGTACAGCGGGCATTGGTCAAGTTGTAGTCCTTGAATTCGCTAATGCTTCTATTCACCCTGGTTATATTCACGCCATCGCTTACGCGGAAGATGTCGGCGCGGATATTCATCCCGGCAATATTGATTTTGAAGTATTCGCACTCGACATTTCCGGAGGTATTGGTGGCAAGTTCGATATCGGTTATGGGCGCGTATTTGTTGTCGGTCGAAAGGCTGTAATTGAATGTATTGGTTACCCCGTTGCCCGTGTAAGTGAGCGTTATTTCGGTGCGCTTGTCGCTTCGATTTACCAGGTTCCCGTAGATGCTGGCGGGTTTGGGCATGCTGACGTTGGCCGTGAAGGTGTACCAAACGCCCGCCTTGATTCCGGTCAGCTTTGACAGGGGTATCTTGAATATCGTACCGTCTTTCGGATCTTTTTCGAACTTGATTTTTGCTTCCCATATTTGGTCGGGAGCGTTTTCTCCGAAGACCGTGACTCCTTGGGCGTGTTTGAAAGTACGGCCCGAGAAGAGTTTGGGTTCGCTATCGAATGGCTTTTCCGTGTAATACGAGGGGAGCAGTTCTAGTGACTTTATGACCGGCATTTGGTTCTTGGCTGTGATAATCCAGTAACCATTTTTGTCTTTTATACACAACTTGGGGTTGGTGAACGAAATGACCTTGTTCCCGATGGTAAGACGCAGCTCTAGTTTTGATTTGGGGAGAGTCTGCTTCTTTGTGGAATCGAGGGTCAATCGCCATATCCTTTCCTTTGTCGTTTCGATTCCGGTCAGTACGTACGGGGCGTTCTCGTTGACGATGGGTGTCGGTAACGTCTTGACAATGGGATTCTTGACGATGGCGTTGAGCTCGTCAAGGATTGCCTGGGTGTCCTCGTAGCATTTTGTGAAGTAATCCTTTTTGGTCAGATTCTGCTTTTGGAACCCTGCCGCGACGGTATCGTCAAAATGGAAATAGGCGATCATCTTGTCCGGCTGGCAAAGCCAGGTATGGAAAAGGATGTCTTTGTAGTAGGTGCTCTGATCGTAGTTGTTTTTGGCGCCGTGATAATCCCGATAGTATTTGCACGAGTAGAAGGGCATGAATCCGTTCTGGGCGTCGTTCTTGACGGCACGCATGTGGTTTATTTCGTATCTGAAAAGCGCAAACGCGGAATAGTCATTGACGTAACAACGGTAATCGTCAAGATTGAATTTGCAGTGGCCTTCGCTTGGATACCCACCGTATATGGAAGTGTTGGAGCTCATCTTCTGGGGGAGGGTGATGCTTCCGCCTAGGCAGGGTTCGTAGAACAAGCCGTACATTCCATAATGGGAATATCCCTTTGTCGTGTAATGGGCGTACGTGCTGTACTTCGCGTTCGGGAAAAGCTTGCATAAGTCGTTCATGATGTACTTTTGCTGCAGGTTCGCAGTGAATTCCATCATGACGCAATCCCAGATATTGATTTCGCGGCGTGTTGCGAAATCCTTGAAATTCCAGTATCCGAAACTTGGCTTTTGGGACGGAGTCTTATCCCACTTGGCCTTGTTGACCTCAGAAAGGAAGATTTCACCGGAGGCTTGGTAGGAGCGATAGGAATGGAACCCTCTGGATTCCAGCTTGGGTAGGATTTCCTTTTGGAAGCGTTCGGTATCGCTGATGGCGTTCCACATTTTTGTGAAATCGAGTTTGCCGTTAGTCTGGTACAGGCTTATGTTGAAACAATCCGAATCGTCGGTCTTGCCGCTATAGCAGTGTTCGATGCGACCATGCGTTTTTGTGAACCATGCGGTGTTGTATATTCTTTCCAGGTCGGAGTAGGCGTAGTCGATGTCGATGCCGAAGCTATGGATTTTCTTGAATATGTCGTGCAGCACATCTTGCGCGGCGTGGCATCCGGAAGAGGGACGCAGGTCGGTGGGGTCGTCGGGGTCGCCGATGTTCAGCCATTCCGAGAAGTATTTTTTTGCGCGCTTGACGCGCTCCCTGCAGGTGATAAGGTATTCGGCAAGGTCATTCCCGTTTTTCTTCAGTGCTTCGAGGAATTCGGGGTCGATTTCTCGTCCGGGTATCACCTTGGGGTGATTGTAATGGATGGGAGAATCGAAGAAGAGGTAGCCTTCGCCGCTGAATGTATCTTGTGCGGTATCTTGCGCGTGTCCGGAATAGACCATGGAGAAGATGTAGTCGCGTGTTAACCGCAGGTCTCTTTTGCTAAGAAGCTCTTTCTGGTCGCCATAGACGGTACGATCTTCGTTAAAGTTGTCGATGGTCTTGTGGATGAAGGTGCCTTCCTGCGCATCCAAGATGGCTCCGCCCATGAGCTGCCACAGGAATCCGTCAATGGATATGCTCCTTTTGCCCTTGGGTTGGGCGAGGAGTCGCCTTGCAAATTGTTTTGCTGCGTAGGTGGCTGTGGTTGTGGAAAATGCTGCTGGACTGTTGTAGGCTTCTTCGAAACTACAGTTGTCGAAAAGGCTGCGGTAATTGTTGTGCTTTTTGGGGTGCGAGGTGTCTTTTTCGATGAGCTCGTCTGTGACAAGTACGTTCGATTTCCAGACAAAGGAATTGAATTGGTTGGTATCCTTGGGGTAAACCGGAACCTTGATGTCGCAGGTGAATAGTGTAATCTTGTATTTCTTCAGCAGTTTCTGGAAAACGGCGTGAATCACTGTATTGGATATGGTCTTCTTTGGCGCTTTTTTTAATAAATCATTATCGACAATTTTAAATACTGGCGACAAATCCTTTTTCTTTGTTAGGCCTATGAAAAAGGCTGGGTGGTTCTGAATATCTTCGTTGTTGTATTTTACCTTCGTGCAGATTTTTTGCCAAACGTAGATTCCAGGTAAGGCTTTCCCCTTGTGACGGACTTCGCCGAAGTGTATCGTAGATTTGAGAAGCCTATCGCCTTCGGTAAGGGCTTCTGCCGCAGGCTCTTCGTAGAAGAAGGGAATGTCTTTGGGGTAGGTGAAGGGGACGACTTTGGGCGTACTATTGCAGAAAACGAAAAGGTAGGCTTCTTTTCTCCCGTCGAAAATTGCAGGCGGGATCTTGAATTCGTAGGTTTTGTCTTCTGCGTATTCCTTGATGCGAATTACGGATTGCAAAAAGATGGTGTTCGAACCAATGAACGGGTCGGCGCAATCCTTGATTCTTTTGCTTATTTTCGTGTCTGCAAGTTGGTTGTCGGCGTCCCCTTCGGTGATGCCATTTTCCATCAGTTGCTTTTTGATGGATTCCCTGAGGTTGGAGGAATCGACTTCTGGCGTGATATCTTTTGTGGAAAGCCCGATGAGGACGCTTTCCGAGAATTTTGAATCTGCTGCAATACTGCTTTTTAAGCCGGAGACGACAACCTTGTGGATGTCCGGTGTTATTTTATAGGAAAAGATGGCGTAGGCCTTTATTTCTGAGGGCTCGATAATCCCGATGCTCGACATTTTAACGAAGCTCCTGAAGGTCGAGTACTTGAGAGGTTCTCCCTGTACAGACGGAATATCGTCGAAATGGACAATCTTCGGGACCTTTTTGGTCAAGCTGGTGATGGTTTCTTCTTTGACCTTTTTGGTGTCTTTTTTAGCTATTATTTTTGCTTTCTTGGCGGCTATCTTCTTGATTGTTTTTGCTGATATTTTTTTGGAACTCATGATTTTTCCTTTGTTTTAAGAATACTTTGTTTAATATATAGCATTGAAATAACAAAAATTTATCTTGTGTGCATAATTTTATTTACATTCTGTAATACAAACAAAATACTTTGTATTTTATTGGGTAAAATCAATAACCTCTCTGGCCTCACGGCCGGGGTATTTTTTTGATGCAAAAAAAGGTATTTTAGGGAAAATCCCGTTTGGATGAGCCAAGATGAAAAAAATCTTTAAAATTCTGCTGATTGTATCTGCTCCTCTTCTGCTTGTTGCTGCGTTTTGCGGCTATCATATTTATCGTGCGCTATCCTTGGACCCGGGCTTTTTCTTGTCGGGTGATGGATCCGGTGGCCCGGAGAGTGCGCTGAATATGTTGCAATTTTCGAAGACCTTGCCGAAGGGGATTGTTTGCGGAGAATTGCCGGATCAGTTGAAGGAGGATAATCTCGACCCGAAAGAGTTTATGGAAATTGGCTCTGCGGTTGATTTCTTGTTCAGAATGCACGGTAAATCCGGAAAAATTACGGGGTATAGGTTTACGCAACGGTACGAAAAGGATTCTCTGGAGGGGGAACTCCGTTCAAAGTGGGGCGAGGGAACTGTAATTACCCGGTATTCAAAACGGTATTTAAAAGATGATAGTTGCTTTCGGGTTTCAAAAACGATTAAGGCAGAATCTGCGGATTCTGTTGTTGTGTTGGAAACTAGCTTTTCCGGTGATTCTAGTTTGTATGTGGGACGGCACAAGAATGGAATTTTGACGGAATGTGTTGCTTGCGAGTGGCGTGACGGACGCTGCAACAAGGTGATTAGCGAAAATAGAATGGAACTAGATTCGGTTTCAGGAAAACTGCTCGGTTATACTTCTAGAACGCGAGAAACTTATGTTGAGGGCTCCCTGTATGTGGGCAACGAATTCCATGCGGATAAAATGATGTTTGACAGTTTGCAGCGCGTAGTCCAGTATGAATTTAATGGTCAAGTCTTTCGCTATGAATATTCCTCGGACGATACGGCGAACTACAATGTGAACATATTTAGTGAATCGGGACGGAAGGTCGGCTTTTACAAGAGAAAGTTTAAACAAGATCGTGAAATACTCAATTACGGGACCGATCGTTATGAAAGGGAAATAACCCGTTATTATGAGAATGGGAAATTGATTAAGGAGACTTCGGAAAGGATCGATTTTTATGAGTCTGTGACTTTCCAGGCGAAGCTTTTTGATTTAGCTGGCAACGTGGTGCTGGATTCTTTATTCTATGAAGAAACCTTTTTCCCTGGAATGCGTTTTTCCCCCAATTCATTTATCATAAGGCATAATTATGATGAAAACGGAAAACTCAAATCTTATGAACAATTCCAGGAGTCTTATAGGAGAACGTTCCCGTTCTTTTTTGTTCCTGTCAATTTGGAATCAAGAGTTGAAGTCGGAAAACTCAAATTTGATTACGATGATACAGGACGTTTAAAAACGATAACGGATGAAAGCGAAGATGAAAATCGGGCGTTGCGGTATTACTTCCCGTTTGCTATGCACCGAATTGTCTATTCGAATGAGAAACTTGAAAATTTTCAAAAATGCATGGAACCATATAATCCTTATAAGCATTTGAAACCGAAACGGAGTACTCCGAAGCAAGAGTGATATTGCTCGCTTTTTTTCTAAATTTGGGCGCATGGAATTCAAACGTTTTGAGGCCCTTATAGAGATGTTCCCGCAGGTGCAGATTTTTAGCACCGAGGGCGAGGACTTGGACCGGGTCATTACTCACTTTTTGAACCAGCGGAAGAATGTCTCCACCATGTCGGAGGCGATGCAGCGGAAGATCCAGCATGCGCTGGCTCCGTTCTTCCAGCAGCGCTTTATCAGCCTGCACGACGAGGAGGCGCCGCTGGTGCGTCACCTGCTTTCGAAAAAGAAGTTCTTCTTGCAGACGGACCGCTATATCGACGACATGGCCTGGCCCGAAATCGACCCCGAGAAGTTGGGCGATGCGCTGAAGATTGCTGACCTTTCGGAAGAGATTCTGGACCGCAAACTTCTGAGCCTCTCGAACGGTGAACTGCGGCGCGTGCTCTTGGCCCGCATGTGGATGGAAAATCCTGAATGGGTCTATTTCAACGATTTGTTCGGAGGGCTCGATCCGGAGTACCGCCGGCACCTGGCCGCAAGCGTCGTGGAACTTTGCAAGCGCCCGGGCCTGAATGTGGCGGTGCGCCTTGCCCGCGAAGATGAACTGCTGCCCGAGATTCCTGCGTTCGTGTATGCGAACAAGACCTTCACGCAGTATGAAGGTTCGTTGCCGAACGAAGTCGCGAAACCGAAGTACACGAAGAAGGAACTGAAGGACTACGAAATCGTGGAACTTAAGGCGGTGAAAAGCGATGCC
Source organism: Fibrobacter sp. (assembly GCF_017551775.1). NCBI lineage: Bacteria > Pseudomonadati > Fibrobacterota > Fibrobacteria > Fibrobacterales > Fibrobacteraceae > Fibrobacter > Fibrobacter sp. The sequence goes on from NZ_JAFZKX010000028.1 coordinate 11,644, forward strand.
GCTGGCAAGGTTGCTGAGCCTGCCGAAACGAACGGCGCGGATTCCGAAATCCTTTTCGACCTGAAGAACGTGAACGTGCAGTTCGGCGATACGACCGTGCTCAAGAACCTGAACTGGACTGTGCGCAAAGGCGAACATTGGGCGGTGATGGGCGAGAACGGAGCCGGCAAGAGTACGCTCCTCGGGATGCTCACCGCGGACCACCCGCAAATCTACAAGAACGATATTACTTTGTTAGGGATGCGCCCGGGCTGTGGCCTGAACATCTGGGAACACAAGGCGAAACTCGGATTCTTCTCGCCGGAGCTGGCGCTCCAGTACCGCGAAGACCTTAGTCTGCAGGAGGTCTTGTGCACGGGCTTTACCGCGAACCTCTGCAAGGCGGAGAATACCACCTGGGAAGAACGCGCGAAGGCGAAGGAATGGCTCGAATACCTTGGCTTTGAAGATGTGAATGCGCGCTTCCGCAATCTTTCACCCATCGACAAGCGCGTGGTGCTCATGGCGCGTGCCGCAATCCGGCCGCCCGAGGTGCTTTTGCTTGACGAACCCACGCAGGGGCTCAAGGGCGAATACCGCAAGAAGATTTTCGATTTGTTGCAGCTCCTGTCGAAGGAGACGACTATCATCTTGGTGAGCCATTACGAAGAGGAATGGCCGCCCTGCATGACGCACCTGTTGCGGATGCCCAAGTTCTCCGGAACTTAGTGCAAACGGTGGTTTGTTAAAAATTATATACGTACATTCCTGTAACGTTTGATGTATTTTTTATAACTCAACTTATGTTGGTTGTAAAAAAGAAAACAAACTATTTATCAGGAGTACGTAATGACAAAGAAGGTTCTGCTTCTCTGTGGCGATTTTACCGAAGACTATGAGACCATGGTCCCATTCCAGTCCATGTCCATGCTGGGCTATCAGGTGGATGCGGTTTGCCCTGACAAGAAGGCTGGCGAAACGGTAGCTACTGCAATTCACGATTTTTTGGGCGAACAGACTTACGCCGAATCCCGCGGGCACAACTTCGCGCTCACGGCTGATTTCGACGCGGTGAAGGTGAAGGATTACGAAGGCCTGTTCATTACCGGTGGTCGCGCTCCGGAATACATTCGCCTTAACGAACGCGTGCTCAAGATTGTGAAGGAATTCTTCAAGGCCAAGAAGCCCGTGGCCGCGATTTGCCATGGCCCGCAGGTGCTCGCCGCTGCTGGCGTGCTGAAGGGTTACAAGGCTACCGCTTACCCCGCCGTGGGTCCGGACATCACTCTTGCCGGTGGCAAGTACGTGGCCGTGAACGTGGACGAAGCTGTGGTGGACCGCAACCTGGTTACCGCTCCGGCATGGCCTGGCGATACGGCGATTGTCCGTGAATTCGTGAAGCTCATGGGTGCCAAGATCAAGATTTGATTTTTGCGCTCTGCTGAGAATTGTTTTTTCAAAAAATTCTCTTTCTATAAAAGACATGTACTGTCGGTATGTGTCTTTTTTTGTTTTGTGAAAAAGTCTAAATTTCGTTTGAAAAAAAGATTGGGTCCAAGCGACCAGTAACCATCGACCAGCAACCAGCGACCATTATGCAACTGACTGAACAGAACATTTTGAGTGTCTTGCGTGCGGTGCAGGATCCGGACCTGCACAAGAACATCGTGGAACTGAACTTTGTCCAGAACTTGAAGATTGACGGAGACAAGGTGAGTTTCGACTTGCGCCTTACGACGCCCGCGTGTCCCATCCGCGACAGGTTCAAGGACCAGTGCATCGCCATCGTCAAGAGTCTCGGCGCGAGCGAAGTGGAGGTGACTTTTACTGCGCAGGGTCGCGTAGAAGGCTCCAATACGGCGGCGCAGGCTCCGAAAGTTTCGTACATAAACGAGGTCTCGCATGTGGTGGCCGTTGCCAGTGGCAAGGGCGGCGTGGGCAAGTCTACGGTGACGGCGAACCTCGCCATGGCGCTCAGCCTCTCGGGTGCCCGCGTCGGCATTCTCGACGCCGACATCTACGGCCCGAGCATGGGGCTCATGTTCGGTATCGACAAGGCGCCGGAAGTTTTTGACGACAATACGATTGCGCCTGTCGAGGCGAAGGGCGGCATCAGCATCGTGAGCATGTGCATGTTCGCCGCCTCCGACAAGGCGACCATCTGGCGTGGCCCGATGGTTTCGCAGATGATTCAGCACTTCATCCATCATGTGCGGTGGGGCAAGCTCGACTACCTGTTGGTGGACTTCCCTCCGGGAACGGGCGACATCCAGCTTACGCTCACGCAGAACTGCCCGATGGCCGGAGCCGTCGTGGTGACGACCCCGCAGGAAGTGGCTCTCGCCGACTGCCGCAAGGGGCTTGCCATGTTCGATTCCGTGGGAGTACCTGTGGTGGGCGTCGTCGAGAACATGAGCTACTTCATTTGCGACGAGTGCGGCAAGCACCACAACATATTCCGCGAAGGCGGCGGCGAGCGCATCGCGAAGAGCTGGGGCGTGCCGCTTATCGCGAAGGTGCCGCTTGAACCCGCGGTGGCGGGCTGCGGTGACGAAGGTACGCCTGCGGTGTTACGTTACCCGAACTCCGAGTCGGCGAAGGCCTTTATGCAGGCCGCCGATGCAACGGTCCGCACGCTCTCGATGTTTGCGTCTGAGGCCGATGGCGTGCTCAAGAATTTCAACTTCGAGTTCGAACAACTTCCGGTGGAGGACGCATGATTCAGCCGAAGAAAATATTTAGGACAAAGGACGGGCGCCTCGGGTTCGAGTGGAACGACGGCACTCGCGGTGCATGCGCCATACGCGAACTGCGTCTCGCTTGCCCTTGCGCTTTGTGCGTTGATGAACATACGGGCGAGAAATTGTTGGACGAATCTACCGTCGCAACTGACATAAAACTTACAAGAATACAATCCGTCGGTCGGTATGCCGCAGGGCTTACCTTCAGTGATGGTCACAACTCGGGAATTTACCCTTACGACAAATTGAGAGAATTGACGGGAAAGGCGTAAAAAGCCATATTTGATTGACCGAAGTTTTTTACTAGGTGGATTGATAGGTGTAAAGGTTATGAGTGATTTTAACGAAGCGCTTTATTTTCGCGACCTGAATCGCTACCCGACGCTCTCCCCGCAAGAGGAGATGGCGCTCTTGACGATTATCCGGTCCGACGAGAGCGAAGAGATTCGCAAGTCAGCCCTCCAACGGCTCATTCGCGGCAACCTTCGCTTTGTCGTCAGCGTTGCTCGTAAGTACCAGGGGAGAGGGCTTGCGCTTCTTGACCTTATCAACGAGGGGAACCTGGGTCTTTTCAAGGCGGCCAAGCGCTTCGATATGGAAAAGGACGTCAAGTTCATCAGCTATGCCGTGTGGTGGATTCGCCAGTCTATCCAGAAGGCGCTGTTTGAACAGGTTGGCGCGGTCCGCATTCCGCCTAACAAGCTTGCACTGGTGAACCGCTTCAAGCGGGCCCTGATGCTCAACAACGGCGATTACGACAAGACCATCTCCATGGAAGAGTTCGCTCCGTTCGAACGCGACATCGTGGAAGTCATGGAAAAGATTGTCGATATTTCGCTCGATGCGCCTATCGGCGACGACGTCGGCAGTAGCGGTTCGGATTCCGTGAGCACCCTCATGGACGTACTCGGGTCCGACGGCAACCAGGACGACGATATGGAGAAGGACGAACGCAAGAAGCTCATCCAGGAGACTCTTGCCTCGCTGCCTCGCCGCGAAGAAGAAATCCTCCGCATGTTCTACGGTCTCGATACCGTGGAAGATACGACGCTCAAGGACATCGGCGAAGACTTGCGCCTTTCCCGTGAACGCGTCCGCCAGATTAAGAACAAGACCTTGCGCCGTTTGCAGAAGAGCAAGGAACATAAAGAAAAACTCGCGGACTTCCTGGAGCTTTAATGTCTCAGTCATCGGCTACAGCCCGTAAGGCAGCTTATTGGTTCTTGGCCGTTTGCTGTGGAGCCCTCCTTGCCATGGGCGGTTTCAAGGCGTACGAGGAATTCGGCCCGTCTAAGGTCTCGATCGAGGCGGTCCCGTTCGGGCTGTCTTCTGCGGGCTCCGTGGCACGTGGCGATTCGCCCGACCTGAATGCCGGGGTTTCGGGACTTCCGGTGCAGACTCAGGCTGAACTGCGCCGTGCGGTAGAACTTTCTCACGGCGGCAATTACCAGGCCGCGATCGAAATTTTCGAAGCCATCGTGATGATATACCCGGACGTCCTCAAAGTCCAGTGGGAAGAACTTAATACTTTGTTTGAAAAGAACGCCCTTTCGGAACGCGAAGAATATCGCCTGAAGCAGTTCGTGGAATTGCTCAAGGCCCGCTATCCGGGTGGCGTCGCCATGTATATAGAAAGCCGCCAGGCTGCTCGCGCTTCGGACTTGTCGCTCGCGTTGCAGTTTGCGCAGGTCGCCGCCGAGAAGGCTCCCGCACTCTACGATGCCCGCCTTTGGTTTGCAAAGCTTTTGCTCAAGGAAGGAAGGCTTGCGCAGGCCGCCGCAGAATGCCATGTGGCGATAAGCCTTTCGGCGGGTGCGGACCCGCGCGCCTACGAAATCATGGCGAAGCTTTATCACGACCAGGGGCTCCTGGACAGCAGCTCCGCGGTGGTGGAGTATGCGCTCACTCAGTTCCCGGTGAATATGGAACTGCGGCTGCTGCAGGGTTACCTTGCCGAATACCGCGGGCATTTTGACGCGGCGGACAAGATATACCAGAGGATTCTCGCGCTCGACCCGAGCTTCACGAAGGCTTCGGAGGCGGCGGCGACTCTCGGTGAGAAGTCTCCTCCGGGAACGGGGGCGGCGGTCAGCCTCACTCCGCGTGACCGCGCGCAGATGGCGGTGGACATCCTCTCCCCGCTCGTGGAACGCTATCCCGAAAACCTGCCGCTTCGCGAGGCGCTCGGGCTTTCGTACCTCAAGGGGCGCGAGTTCGACCGTGCCCGCATCCAGTTCCAGGAAATTTTGAACCGCGACCCGGAATATCCGGATATCCGCCAGCGCTTGCAAGAATCCAACGTCACTAAGCCCGCTCCGGTATCGGCGGCAGACGGGCTTGCGGCGAACCTGAACCGCGCGCTCGACAGCATCAAGGGAACGAACGCCCCTTCGAAGGAACATGACTTCACGACGATGCTCGGACATTACCTTGTTCGTTACGGTGCCACTCCGGGTGAATTTTTCAAGAAGTATGCCATCGGAAACTTCAGGCCTATCCGCGCGAACGTGTGGCAGGAAACATTCTTCGACGGTTCGTACAAGCATACCTACACGGTGGTGTTCGATTCGCTCAACCATTTCCGCGAAGTGCACGTGGTGGTTTCGGATTCCTCGGTGAGGGCGAACCACATGGGCATGGCGCCCGAAATCTACACGCGCCTCTTGAAGCAGAACTCCCGCATTTCGGGCATCGGCAGCAGTACCGGCGAGACGGACTGCGGCGACAGCGTCGTGCTCGACGCCTCGGTATGGGAGACTCAGGACAACTTCGAAATCCTCGCGCGCGTTGTCGGCAAGCCTTCGGAAGTACGCATGGTGCGCTTCGACAAGACGGCGCTCCCGCCCGGCCTCAAGCTCTGCGACTACATTCCGTACTTGAAAGAATTCTAGTGCCGCTGCGTGGCAGTTCGTTGTTCTAACTTAGTTGCTATTTGCTAGTCTCTGAACGCTAGTTTATAGTTTGGCGGCGTATCCGCGATTATTTTAACTAGTAACTATCAATTAGTAACTGCACCGCAGGTGCCCAGTAAATATTGACTGATAACTAGCCCGTAAGGCGTAACTAATAACTGGTTTCTAGTAATTTTTTTTTGTATCTTTACTCCCATGTTCCGTATGCGTTACATGGCATATGTCTTGATTATTTTTGCTGCTTTCGTTCTCGATGGCTGCACTTGTTGCGCATACTTGAACCACATGTTCAATGCGGAACGCATTTACGACGAGGCGACCGAGATGCGAACCGCCCGTCTCGACAGTGTTTCCGATCCCGAATCTTCGATGCCCTCTTCCGAAGAGAGCATGAAGTACGACAAGGTCATCGAGAAGGGTTCCCGCGTGCTGGAACGCTTCCCCAAGAACAAGAAGCGTACTGCCGAAGCCGTGTTCCTCATCGGCGAATCTTTCCGTCACAAGGGCGAGTGGGGCAAGGCCATTATCAAGTACGACGAGTTCGAACGCTACTTCGCCGACCACGATTCCATGCGTACGGTGGAATACCAGCGCGCCTACTGCCTTTACAAGAACCTCGAGTACAATATCAGCCGATTCGCTCTCGAACCGGTCGTAGCCGACAAGAAGCATCCGTACTATTTCCAGGGATTGAACCTGCTTTCGCTTTTGGATGAACGTTCCGAACATCCGGACCAGGCTATTGAGGCTCTGGAGGCAGTACTTGCCGATACCGCGGGCACGCCGTTCATGAAGGGCAAGGCGCATTTCCGCCTGGCCGGCCTGTACTTCAAGAAAGAAAACTGGGACAAGGCGCGTGAGCACTATACCGCGAAAGAGATTGAGTTGCTGAATACGCGCGAACGCCAGACTTCTGGTGAACAGGCCGCGGAATGCCTCATCAACAAGAAGGAATACCTGAAGGGTGCCGACGAGTACAAGGCGCTCTACAAGAATCCCGAATACGAGTCTAAGCAGGCGGAATACCTGGTGCGCATTGGCGAGGCCACGCTGCTGGGCGGCCGCTATCCGGATGCCTTCGTCATTTTCCAGAAGGTGAATACCGAGCATCCCAAGTCGCAGTTCGCTTCGCGCAGTTACTTCAACCTTGGCGATTACGAGCAGAACAAGACGCTCGACTACGAGAAGGCGATTGTCTATTACGACAGCAGCTTTATTTCGCGTACCATATGCGAATGGGCGCAGAAGAGCCGCGAACGCAGGGATGCGCTCCGCAGGCTGCTCTCGATGCGCAAGCAGAACGATAACGTGAAGAAGGACTCCATCCCGAACATGGGCCGCTTCTTCGGGACTGAATTCCAGATTGCCGAACTCTTCTTGTTCAAGCTTTCGGAAGTGGACAGCGCTCTTGCGCGCCTCACCGGCATTATCGAGAATGCGGACGATTCCGTGAAGGTGTTGCGGGCATCGTATGCGCGTGCTTTCATTTACGACGAGTTCAAGGGCGATCCCGATACGGCGGAAGAGCTTTACAAGGAAATCATCGAGAAGTACCCGAATACCGAATATGCAAAACAGGCGCAGGCGAACCTGGGCATGAAGGTGACGATGAAGACCCAGGACGACCAGGCGCGTGACATGTACATGCGCGCCGAGAGCCTGTGGACCGTTGCTTCGGAAATGCCGCTCGACCAGATGGACCTCGTGGATTCCGCATATGCGAATGCTTTCTACGTGTTCGACAGCTTGTACCAGCAGTATCCCGGAACGGACGCGGGCGTGCAGGCGCTCTACATGAAGGCCGTTTACTACCAGATGAACCCTGAACTGAGGCTCGACAGCGCTACCGCTATTTACAGGACGCTTCGCGACAAGTACGGCAGGACTCCGTGGGGGCAGTATGCCGCCAAGGTGCTGAACAACCGCAGGACCAATACGGACGATAATCTCGAACGCCTGCGCAAGCGCGTGAAGCAGAGCCTGGAGCACATCGACAAGCTTTCGGAACAGTATTACGAGACCTTGAGCAAGAAGCCCGAAGAGAAGCAGGCTGAAGTCAAGAGCAAGGAAGACGAAATTCTCGAGAACACGTACAACAGCATGTACGATTTTGAATAGGGTGGGCCTATGCGCGTAGCCCTGATTGTCTCTTTTTGCATCGCGGTCGTCCTGTGCGGTTGCGCCGAGAAGGAAAGCATTTCGGCCCGCAAGGGTTTTGTGCGTTTTCCCGAAAAGCAGTATGCGTCAAAGGAGAAGGCGAAAATCGGGCTTGAGATCAAGGGCCAGGCGAGCTATTATGGCCCCGGATTCGACGGGAAGAAGACGGCGAGCGGGGAAATATTTAACCAGAACGACTACACCTGCGCGCACAAGAATCTGCCGTTCGGCACGAAACTCAAGGTGGTGCGCAAGGATAACGGCAAGAGCGTCGTTGTGCGCGTGAACGACCGCGGGCCCTACGCCAAGGGCCGTATTTTGGACCTGAGCGTCGCTGCGGCGAAGCAAATCGGGCTCGACAAGGCTGGTCACGCCGAGGTGGTCGCGACCGTCATTGAATAGGCGGATTTTTTTTTTGGAAAAATGCCGAAATGTCATAATATGACATTCGGTGAATCTATATTTTACTGCACAGAGAAGCACTTAAACGTCTGTGTGCTTTTCTTTGAAAAAGAGGTAAAATATGGCTAAGAAAACCAAGTCCGATGTTGCGTCCCGCGTGTATGAAGTGCCCGAAAGCGTCCCCTGGGATTCGGGATTTTCCCTGTTCAAGCGCCGCATAGGTGAACAGCTCCAACTGAACGGCTTTTCGGACGGGATTGTCGACGACAGCGACTTGCTCCCGTTCTACCGCATGGGCGAAAGCGAGACATATGTGCTCAGCGCTCTCGGTTGCGCTGTCTGCGAATGATTAGGACGCCCGCAAAACAGTTCTTATTTGCGGTTGATGCGGAACAGCACCTGCAGGGAATTTATGTGATTGCCGTTGCTGTCGTAATCCTCATGGTAGTTCTCGCCATCGCTATCGACGATACCGAGATAGCGCCATCTTATGCCGATACCCATGTAGAACCTTTCGGAAATTTCCCAATCTTTGCCGAGTTCCAAGTCGATGCCCATGACCAGATCGTCAGAGCGGTGATTGCCTAATATGACAATAGTGGGATCACTTATGAAGGATAGACCCATCAAGGCCTTTGCACCGAAGAATGTCCCGTGCAGGAATGGGTTCTGGCTGCGGGAGAAGGGAAAGACCGTGGTTCCGAAGCCGCCGACTACGACAAGAGCGTTTATTTCCCTGACTTTTTTGCCGTATTTATCGTACTGTTTGGGCAGGTCGTAATCTCCGTCGATGGTGTAGAATCCGAAAGATCCCTGCAGGGTTGCTGCTTCCTTGATGAGCATGCCTAGCGAAACTTCTCCCACGAAGCCGAAACCAGTTCCGTCATAACTATTTCTGTTGAGACTGGTTAAATTGGCTCCCAAATCGGCGTTGACGTAGAAACTGCTTCTTTTGGGTGCGGAATTGTCCTGGGCGAATGCAGCTTCGCAAAAAAGAGCAACGAACAAGACGAGAATAATTCGCTTCATATTTTTCTCCTTTTGATCCCCTTTAGAATTAATTTAGCAAAAATTATTTCGCTTTGTAGCTTACGAAGCGGATGTTGCCGCAGAAGTCCTTGTGGATTCCCGTGAATTCCAGCCACGGGTAGCTTGCGGCTTCTGATTCGAGGACGCTTGCCTGCTCCGACCCGATTTCGAGGAGGATGGATGCGCCCGCGGAGAGCCTGCCTTCGGTCTGCTTGAGCATCTTGCGGACAAGCGAAAGGCCGTCGGGTCCGCCGTACAGGGCGAGCTCCGGGTCGAACTTGTCAACTTCCGGCTGGAGTTTTCCTTTTTCCCCGTCGGGAATGTAGGGGAGGTTCGCGATAAGGCTGTCGATTTTCGCGGAAGCGTCGCCCGCGGCCTTTGCCATGGCTTCACCGCTCACTGCATCGAGCAGGTCGCCTTGTGCAAATTCGATGGGGGTTTCGTTCGCGTCCGCGTTTTCCTTCGCAAGCGCGAGCGCTTCTGCGGAGACGTCTGTCGCGAGAACCTTGGCGCCCGGGATTTCCTTGGCGCAGGCGATTGCGATTGCGCCCGTGCCCGTGCCGATTTCGACGATGAAGGGGGTGGCGACGCTTGCGAGGCGTTCCTTCGCCATGTCGACGAGTTCCTCGGTTTCGGGGCGCGGAACCAGCGCACGCGTGTCACACTTGATGGTGTGCCCGCGGAAGCTCGTGTCGCCCACGATATGCTGCAGCGGCTCGCGGTTCGCACGGCGCGCTACCAGCGGGCGGAGCTTGTCGAGTTCCGCGGCCGAGAGCGGCTTGTCGAAATTCAGGTAGAGGTCCATGCGCTTCTTGATGCCGAGCCCGAAACAGATGATGTATTCCGCATCGAGGCGCGCGTCGGGCACGCCCTTCTTCTCGAAGAAGACTTTGGTGCGGTTCAAAATTTCAAGAACGGTCATCTGCGGCATAGACTAAAAACCTTAAGCGTTGAACTTTCCGAGCTTTTCCTGGGCGTTCGCCATCTGGAGACCGTTGATGATTTCGTCGAGGTCGCCGGTGATGACTTTGTCCAGGTTGTAGAGCGTGAGGCCGATACGGTGGTCGGTCACGCGGTTCTGCGGGAAGTTGTAAGTGCGAATCTTTGCGGAACGGTCGCCGGTGCCCACCAATGCCTTGCGGCTGGCGGCTTCTTCCTGTTCCTTCTTGGCGATTACGGCGTCAAGAATCTTGGAACGCAACATTTCCATGGCGTGCAAACGGTTCTGCAGCTGGCTACGTTCGGTCTGGCAGCTCACCACCACGCCTGTCGGGATGTGGGTGAGTCGCACGGCGGAGTCCGTCTTGTTGATGTACTGGCCGCCCGCGCCCGAAGAACGGTAGGTATCCATGTGGATGTCGGCTTCGCGGATTTCCACGTCGACTTCTTCGGCTTCCGGGAGGATGGCGACTGTCGCGGCGGAAGTATGCACGCGGCCCTGCGTTTCGGTTTCGGGCACGCGCTGCACGCGGTGAACGCCGCTCTCGAACTTGAGTGTTCCGTACACGCTGTCGCCTTCGATAAACACGCGGATTTCCTTGTAGCCGCCCACGGTGCCTTCGCTTGCATCCTGGATGGTCATCTTCCAGCCCATGCGGCTGCAGTAACCCTGGTACATGCGGAACAGGTCGCCTGCGAAGAGCGCCGATTCGTCACCGCCGGTACCGCCGCGGATTTCAAGGGTCGCATTGCGGTAGTCCCACGGGTCCTTCGGCACCATCAGAATCTGCAGTTCGTCGGTGACTTCCGGCAGCTTCTTTTCGATATCCGAAATTTCGGATTTGGCCATCGCGACCATCTCGGGGTCGGAATCGCCGAGGGCGCCCTTCCATTCGTCGAGGTCGTTTACCATTTGCAGGTATTCCTTCGCTTTCAGGACGGCCTTCTCGATTCCCTTGTACTGCTTGTGAATCTTGTTGTAACGGGCCTGGTCGGCGAGAACGTCCGGGTTCCCGAGTTCCGATTCCAGTTCCTCGTACTTTTCAATCAATTTTTTTGCTTTATCTTTCATCGGATGCAAATTTAGTAAAAGGTGAGTGCTGCGACAAAGCAAACTATTGCTTTGGCATTGCCGAACCGTACTAAATGCGCCTCAAAGAAGCGCCAATTTAGAGCCCGTCTAAAAATCCGCCAATTATGCCTCCTGCTACTTCTCCAGCGGCGTCAATAGCTTGGTCTATTACAGGACCGGCAGCGTCAATAGCCTTTTCTGCGACAGATCCTGCTACATCGATTGCTGTATTTGCGGCGGCCCCTGCGGTGTCAATAGCGGTGCTTGCTGCTGATCCTGCTACATCAATCGCTGTGTTTGCGACAGACCCAGCTGCATCAATTGCTGGTTTGGCGATACTTGATATTTTGTCGACTACGGTATCGAAGGCCGCGTCGATAGCATGGTCGCCAATAGAGCTTAGAACCTGTTCCACGAAGGAAGGCTCATTTGTGGCGCTTTGTGTTTGGTTTAGATTTTCAATCGGTTCGTTATTCATATTTGATAAATTATTAAATTTTGCGTGATAAATTGTTGCTTTGTACAATGATTTTATGCAAATCACTCCGATAGGTACATTTTTCGGCGATGCCGTCTACAAGTACGAGGCTCCCCGTCAGGGGAGGCTTTTTGCTGGGCATCCTGGCCGTATCGTGTTGAACGAGGGACAGAATTTCGAGATGGCGCTCCGCGACCTGGACGGATTCGAACGCATCTGGGTGATTTTCCAGTTCCACGAAAATGAGGGGTGGCGCCCGACGACGCGTCCGCCCGTTCCGCCCAAGGGCAAAGACCGCGTGGGCACTTTCGCGAGCCGCAGTCCCTACCGCCCGAATCCAATCGGGCTTAGCTGCGTGCGCCTGCTGAAAATTGATGGCCTTACTTTGTATGTAGACGAAGCGGACTTGCTGAACGGTACTCCGGTACTTGACATCAAGCCGTATATCCCGATGGCGGATGCCTTCCCGGATGCGAAGGCGGGATGGGTCGAGGAACAGGTGGGAGACTTGTGGACCGTCGATACGACCGAGGAATTTGCCGCGCAGAACCGATGGATTGCGGAACATAGCGAATTCGACCTGGACAGTTTTGCCAGGGTGCAACTTTCCCGCGGGAACTTTTCGAAGGACCTGTTTGACAGTTCGCGCCGCCGCTTGACAATCGATGAAGTCGCCTGTACGGGAGTGCTCGCCTACCGCACTTTCCGCATCCATTTTACCTACGATGAATCGAATCGCTTGGTTTGCCTGCAGCGCATATTGAGCGGTTATGCCGCCGAAGAACTGCAGGAAGGCGCCGAAGACAAGTACGGCGACAAGCAGTTGCACCGCGATTTCTTGAAATCATTTGGCATCGCGCCATAGCGCAAGGCGGTGTCGGTTTCCCGATGCGTGCGCAAGCGTTTGCGGCGATTTAAAGCTGTGTTTATACTTCGTGGCTGCCGTCGATGATCCACCTGCAGAGTTCGACGATTCCGTCGTAGTCGGGCAGGTTGCGGATGAAGTTCTGCGACTTGCAGCGTTCGATAAAGTTGCTCCAGGCGCTTTCGTTTTTCGCCTCGAGACCGAGGTGTTCTTCGATGGCGCCCTTGGTCCACACCCATATTCCCTGCTGGCGCAGTTTCATGTGTATGTTCCTGATGGGGCGTTCCGCTTCGGGCATGGCGGCCATCATGGCGTAAGCCTTCGCCGCGGAAATGTTGCTGTGCTTGTTCACGGGGCGCCCGTTCACGAGTCGCATGTGGTTGCGGAACGCGAGTTCACGGAACAGGTTGGTGCAGAACTTGATGTCGGGATCATTCGCCTCGAGGAATCCGTCGCGGGTGGCGGTGGTGAAGGCGTAGTCCAGGTCGACGATGGAGCGTACGGGCATGTCCATCGCCGATAGCACCTGCATGCTCTTGCGGGTGTTGCTCACGCCTCCCTGGCGCACGAGCGCACACTTGATGAGGGCGAAACTCTGTCCGGTCAGTCGTTCGAAGAGGGCCGGCAATACACGCCATTCCGTCTTGCCTTCGGTCAGAAGCACGTAGTCGGCGAAAAGCAGTTCGTTGCTGTTCGACAGGCTGAAGAGCATCTGCAGCTGGCTGGGCGCATCCTGAATCACCTGGTGCACGGCATCTTCCATTCGCTTGCGCATGTAGGTGCCGCGTTCCTTGTTCTTGCGGATCAGGAGCGATGTACTCACGTCTTCGCTCGTGACCATCTGTGCGGAATGCGTCGCGAAAATCACCTGGTAGCCCTCGTTCGAGAGGTTCTTGAGGGCGACGCGCACGAGTTCCACGGCCTGCGGGTGCAGGAACAGTTCCGGAGAATCGATGAGCAGCATGGTGCGGCTCAGGTAATGGTTGTTGTGGTGCTTCTTGACTTCGGAGAGGTAGCGGACGAGCGCCATCTGGATGGCGCGCTGGCTTCCTGCGCCCATGCGGTCGATATCGCGTTCGAAACCGTCGTCTTCGTCAATCACCTTGAGGGTCGCCTTCTTCAGGAAGGTTTCCAGCGTCGGGATGGGAATGTTCAGCTCGACTCGCACGCTCGGGAACAGAGGCTTGAGCTTTTCGTTCACGTCGTGGTCGAAACTCTGGATTTCGGCGGCCTGGTTTTCGCTGCCGGGGCTGAGCATGTCGCTGAACTTGCTCAGGATGTCGCAGAATTCATTGCCGAAGCGCCTTTCGAGCGGCTTGAAAATTTCGTGCAGGAGTTTGGTGAGCGATTCGTTGCCTTCGAAGTCCCAGATGGCGATAGGGGCGGGGAACATGCGGCTGAATGCGCAACGGAACACGTCGTCGGTCCGGATCCATTCCTTGCGCTTGTCCGTCCGGCGGTTTGGCGGGACGAACGCCCAGATTTCCACATTCTCGGGAATTTCGCCGGGGACGCGCTGGATTTTCTTGATGCGTATCATGTCGCCGTTCAGGAAAGGCCTGATGGCGGTCGCCTTCTCTTCGCCCAGTCGGTTCAGTACGTTCTCGGTAATGCCCTCGAAAATGCCTTCGACTTCGACGGGGTTGTTCGGGTCGTCAAAAAAGGAAATGTCCAGCGAAAAACGCGAAAGGAGCCACCGTATGCCCATCAGGATGTTCGTCTTTCCCGCATTGTTGTAGCCGATGAGCGCAGTGAAACCGCTCAGCGGGAAAGTTTGTCGCTGAATGGAACGGAGGTTAGAAATCGTAATTTCTGAAAGTCTGAGTGCTTGGGGCTGCATGACTTCAATATATATCTTGATTTTGCGGAAAGTTGCGATTTTTTTTATGAAAATCGGCTTTTTTTTGCTTGTCAAGCGCCTAGTCGAAGTTCAGGCTGCGCCTGTAGGGAACGAAGCCCGCGTCGCGGATGAACTTTTCGGCTTCTTCGATGGAGGTGAGCCCCTGACTCTGCAGCACGTTCTCCTCGATGACGATGCTGTTGATGTCGTCGGCGCCGCAATGCAGCCCGAGTTCCCCGAGGGATTTGCCCATGCCGAGGAGCGAAACTTCGATGTGCGGGATGTTGTCGAGGAATATGCGGCTAAGGGCGAGGAGTTTGAGGTATTCGTCCCCGCGCACGTGCCGGATGGGGAACTTGTCGGTCTGCGGCTGGAAGGTCCATACCACGAAACTCTTGAAGCCCTGCGCTATATCCTGCGTTTCGCGCACGTAGTTCAGGTGTTCTACTATTTCTTCGGGCGTCTCGACGCTGCCGAACACGATGTTCGCGCTACCCGGAAGGCCCTTCTTGTGGCAGGCGGCGAGCGTGTCGCACCACTGCCTTGCGGAAAGTTTTTTGGGGCTGAGTATCTGGCGCATGCGGTCGCTGAGAATTTCGGCTCCCGCGCCCGGGACGGAAGAGAGCCCGGCGTCTTTCAGGATGTCCAGCAGTTCGTCGAGGCCGATGCGGTTGGTTTCCGCGATGCGCACGAGTTCTACCGGCGAAAAACCGCGTACCTTCATGCCGAGCTCGCGGGTGAGCATCTTGAGCACGTCGGTGTAGTAGCTAAGCGGGATGTCCCTGTTCACGCCGCCCTGCAAAAAGATGTGATCTGCGCCCTTCTCCTTAGCCTCGAGGGTCTTTTGCCTGATTTCGTCGAGGGAGAGCACGAAGGCCTCGGGGCTGCGCGCGGGCCTGCAGAAACTGCAGAAACTGCACGTGACTTCGCAGACGTTCGTGTAGTTCACGATGCGGAATGCCGTGTAGCCTACCTTGTTTTCGGGATGCATGCGCCTGCGTATAGCATCTCCCGCTTCCACCACGTCAGTCCACGGGGCGTTTTTCAATATGTCGAGCGCTTCCGCCGGGGAAAGGCGGGTGCCGTCAATCGCTTTTTTTAGCAGCAGGTCCATCGCTCGGAGGTTCAAATCCTATATGCTATTTTTCCACGTCGCTGGTGTCGAGGACCGGAATGTTCTTGTCTTCTTGGCAGAGATTCTCTTCGCGGATCTTGAAGGTGAAGTCGACCAGGTTGTTCTCGAACATCTTCTGGTAGGGCTTCTTGGCCTGTACGCTCTGGAGGGCGCAGGTGCAGTAGTTGATGCGCTGTATGAGCCTCGTGTCGTCGGAGGGGATTCCCTTCGCGAAGACGCATTCGTGCATGATGGCGTATTCCATCGGGCGGTCGTAGCGGCCCTTGCATTTGTTCTTGAGGTCGGGCTGCGCGGCCACCTTCTCGATGATTCCCTGAGAGGGAACGTCGTTTATGACCTTGCAGGTGATGAACCCGCAAATGAAGAACAGGAGGCATACGGCGGCGTTGATAAGGAAGCGCTTGCCGCGGCTTATCTTGTTGTAGCTGCGTTCGACTGCTTCGAACGCTTGGGTGGCATGTAGCCGGACGTCATCAAAATCGTTTTTAGCCATAGTCTTCTTCCAGTGTCCAGATTTCGGGGTATGTACGGTAGTTTTCGGCGTAGTCGAGCCCGTAGCCAACTACAAACTTGTTTTCGATGCTGAACCCGACAAAGTCGGCGTTGAATTCGACGGTGCGGCGCGCGCTCTTGTCGAGGAGCACGCAGGTCCGGATTTCGGAGGGCCCGCACGCCTTGAGCGTCTCGCGGACCTTCGAAAGCGTGATGCCCGTGTCGAGGATGTCGTCGACGAGCAGGATCTTTTTGCCCTTGATGTCGAGCTTTTCGAGGCCGGATATCTGCAGCTGCCCGCTGGACTGCGTCGAGTTCCCGTAACTGGAGGCGCGTATGAAGCTCACCTGCAGTTCTGGGGAGGCGATACGGCGACACAGGTCGGCTGCGAATATGAAACTGCCCGAAAGCAGAGGGACGACGACGTCGAAACCGCAGGGCTTGATTTCTGCGGCGAGGGAGTCCAGGCGCTCTTCGATCTCCTTCGCGGAGATGAGCGGTTTGCTGGACATCTTATACATTGTCCACCTCGAAGTTGAGCCAGCCGAGCATGGGCTTGAGCGCCGCAAGCTTGCCGTTCGGGTCTTCCTTGAACTGCGTGTAGATGCGGAACACCTTGTTCTCGAGACTCGTCTTGTCGATACCCAGGTGGAGCCAGTCGGCCACCGTGATGAGGTCGGTGATGTACTTGACGGTCGATTCGTCGATCTTTGCGTACACGTCGTCGATGAGCTTGCTCAGCTTGGCGTGGAACATGCGTCCCGTGCCTCCGAAACTCGGGTTTGTGTCGAGCGCGTTCGCCTCGTCCATCAGGTCCTTGATTTCATCCACGAGCTTTGAATCGGGGCCTTCGAGCAGCTTGAGCGCTTTGTTGTGGATGCGCGCATTGAGCTCGAGCGAGAGGATCTTTCTCATGGTGTCGGGCAGCGTATGGTCGGGGTCGGCGAGGCTGTCGATGGAAATGCCGTGGTTCAGTGCGAAGTGCGAGTACGATTCCGTGAGCTTCGTGAGGTGCTTCTGCGTGCAGAGCTTGTTGATGCACTGCAGGGAATCGCTCATGAGGTCGCGCATGCGCACCACGTAGGCGGTGGGGAACAGGCGGCGCAGTTCCTGCGTACTCATGTTCGGGTTTTCGACGAACTTGAGGCCGTTCTGTTCGACGGATCCCATGGCGACCACGATGTTCACGCGGCCGAGCGGGTCGGTGATGACCAGGTTCGTCGTTTCGCGGGATTCCGCGATGAGCTTGTCTTCGTACGTGACGCGCACGAGGGTCTGGCGACGACGGCTCGAAATCTTTTCCGCCTTCATGCGGGAATCCTTGTCGTCGTAGTTCTCTTCGAGCTCCAGGTGGAAAATCGCGGCGCGTTCTGCCATTTCCTTGAGGATCACGGGAACGTCGTCTTCGGCATAGCGGGTGAAGACTTCGGCTCCGTTCCATTTGTGCTCGTTGCTTGTGGCGCGGGCGAGGATGCTCAGCATTTCGCTCTTGATGTTGTGCCCGAAGGGGAGGAAAGGCTCCATGAGTTCGATGGCGCGCAGCGCGTAGCGCATGTTCTGCACGGGCTCGAGGCCTTCGATGTCGTTGAAGAACCAGCCGCAGCTCGTGTAGCTGAACAGGCAGAACTTCTGGATTTCGAGGAGGCGGAGGGCCTTGGCGCGTTCCTTGGCGTCGTCGGGGTGCAACAGCACCATCTGCAAAAAGTGGTCGGTGCGGGCTTGCTGTTCGGGGGCAACGAGCGTCTCGACATATGCGTCACGCACGTCCCACGGGTCCATGGTCGTAAGCCTTTCGATTTCGCGGGCGTAAACATCGTCGGCGAGGGCCTTGAGGTGGTCGAATGCCTCGCGCAGGGGGCCGCGCCATTTCTGGTTCCAGTCGGGCCCGCCGCCGGTGGAGCATCCGCAGTCGCGGTACCAGCGGCCCACTCCGTGGGCGCAGCTCCAGGCGCAACCTTCGCCGTGGAAGTTCTTGAGCATCACTTCGTGCTCGGGCGGGAACTTTTCGAGGAACCAGCCGTAGTTGACCGGAACCATGTTGTGTTCGGGAGCGTAGCGGTTGTAGAGCCAGGCGGCGCACATGTCGCCGAAGGGTTCGTGGTGGCCGTAGCTTTCACCGTCGGTGCCGATGCTTACCAGCTGGGGTTCCTTGCGGTTTGCGTCCCAGGCGTCGGCGATGCGTCGGCCGAACGTTCCCGCGTCGCGCAGGAGGTGCTCGAAGCCTACGGCCGAAGAGAGCCACGGGTTGTAGAAGAATACGTCGAGGTAGCCGTCACAGACGAGCTTGCCGTCCTTGTCGCGCGGGTAAACGCGGTAGGGGCGCGTCGTGTCGATGTCGGTGTTGGAACACCCGGTCCATTCCTCGGTTCCGAACTTGCGGAAACTGTCGGCCTGCGTGGGCGAGAGGATGGTGTACTTGATTCCCGCCTTGATGAGTTCCACGACGGTCTCGAGGTTGATTGCCGTTTCGGCAAGCCACATCGCC
This sequence comes from Fibrobacter sp., assembly GCF_017551775.1. NCBI lineage: Bacteria > Pseudomonadati > Fibrobacterota > Fibrobacteria > Fibrobacterales > Fibrobacteraceae > Fibrobacter > Fibrobacter sp. Next base: position 30,170 of record NZ_JAFZKX010000028.1, read on the forward strand.
TCGGGCATGCGTCCAAAGTGGAATTTGAAGTCTTCGATGCCCCAGCGGATTTGCGTGCGCTTGTCGCGTTTGCTCGCGAGCGGCATGATGATGTGGTTGTAGACCTGCGCAATCGCGTTGCCGTGCCCGAGCCTCTCGATGCTCTTCTTGTCGGCTTCCTGGATGCGCCTGTACGTATCGGGCGTGTTCGTGCGGATCCAACCCATGAGCGTGGGGCCCATGTTGAAACTCATGTATTCGTAGTTGTTAACGATATCTACGATGTGTCCATGCGGACTCAGGATGCGGCTTGCGGAATTGGGACTATAGCACTGGCTGGCGATTCGGTCGTTCCAGTCGTGGTTGGGGCGTGCGCTGGGCTGGTTCTCGATGACGCCAGTCCAGGGATTTTCGCGTGGCGGCTGGTAAAAATGGCCGTGGATGGTAAAATAGAGGGGGTGCTTTTCGCTCATGTTTGACAATATAGAAAATGACGTAGAAAATGCATGGAAAAGTAAAACGCCCGTGCGTGAACGGGCGTCAGTTGAATAAAGCTGCAATTTTTCGCAAAAAAGCTACTTGAGCATGACTGGCCTTGTGACCGTCGTTCCTGCGTATTTTGCGCAGACGATGTACTTGCCGGCCGGAATCTGCGCGAGGCTGAAGGCGTAGCTGCCCGGAGCGAGCGTGCCGCGGAAGAGTGTCGCGATGCGCTTGCCGTTCATGCCGAATACGTCGACCGATACGTCGCCCGCCTTGGCCGTAGTGAGCGAGACCGAGCTGCCGGTGACTTTGAACGAGTGGCTGGCCTTGATGCTTGCGGCTCCGTTCCCGATTTTGTGCGAATTCCCGTCGAACACGATCTTGATTTCGGGAATCATCTCTTCGGTGTTTTCGAACCCGCGGCTGAACGCGTCGTACTTGTCGCTGTTGAAGTCCCAAAGGACCTGGTCGCCTGCCTTGATGTTGTCGTAAAGGATGGTGCCGGTGTAGCCCGCGGTGTAGTTCGCGATGACCACGCTCAAGGTCTTGTTGCGGTCGGCATGGCTAGAAATGTCGAACGAGCAGGTTTCCGTCTTGCCTGCAGGCACGGTGCATTTCCCGTCGACTTCGGTCCAGGTCCACGCATCGGTCAATTTGAAGATTAAGTACAAATTAGCAGCGTCTGTCCCGTTGTTCGTCGCTTCGAACGTGAACGTACTGGCCTTGCTCAGGTCCCATGTCTTCTGGTATTCGATTTGCGCGTTGTCGCCGCCGTAGGTCACCGACATCTTGCCGTCGCCGCCTTCCTGGCTAATCGTGACGTCCTTGATCTTGATGCTCGCTTCTTCTGTTGCGGCGAGCGCCTTCATGGCGTCGAGCGCGGGGTCGATGGTGTAGGTGTAACCGCCGAACTGCGATTCGGTCTTGTCGCCGATATACTGCCAGGCGAGAGCGCCCGCATAGCCGCCGTCAAATGCCTTGCGGTAACATTCCTCGGTCGAAATCTGGGTCTTCGCCGCCATGCTTGTCACGTAGGTTTCGCCCTTCCAGCCGCTGGCCGGGAATTCACCGATAATCATCGGCTTGGAATCGTAGCCGTAGGTGGTCGCCATCTGGGCCGCGGTATTTACGAACGGAGAAACGGCGTCATTCTGGTAGTAGGGATAATAGTGCGTCTGGAAAAAGTCGAGCGTGCCCTTCGCTTCGCCGCCGGCTTGGACGAGCGCCGCGTCGTTCCAGTACTTTTGATACTGGATGTTCACGCTGCCGGTAGAAACGAGAAGTTCCGGGTTTGTCGCGTGGATGGCTGCTGCCACCTTGTTGGTGAACTTCTGGATTTTCGCAAGCGCCATCTTCTTGGTGGTCCAGCCGCTGCATTCGCTCGTCATGCCTTCGGGTTCATTGAAAACTTCCCAGCTCATGAGCGCCTTGTGGTTGCCGATTGCCTTCACGACGGGATTCAGCACGTTGTCGATGAACGCCTTGGTGCCCTCGTCTTCGAAGAGCAATTCGTTCGCGGTGATGTCGAGCTTTTCGCTGTAAAGTCCCCACTGGTTCGGTTCCATCAGGTTGTGGCTGAAAAGGCACATCGAGACCATCACGCCGTATTCCTCGGCGATGTCCAGGGCCTTCTTCATGTTGGCGACGGTATTGGCCTTGGGGCCGGTCACCAGGTGCGTCGTCTGGTCGATAGTCGGGCTCTGGCTCATGTTGTTGAAGAGCCACCAGCGGATAGCGTTGCCACCCGCGGCGCGCGTGCCTTCCACGGCCTTGCGCCAGGCGTTTTCGTTCAGCGGGGAATCGCCCACGTCGGAGTTGTAGTCGCTCCATGCGAGGTTCGTGCCCGAGAAGAAAATCTTCTTGCCGTTATAGAGCAAATCGGTTCCGCTCACGGTGAGTCCCGGGGCGGCGAAAGCGCTTCCGCCGAGCAGTGCGGCGGCAAGCAGGGTCTTGAAACTATTTTTCATGAAACATCCTCATTCAGTTTCCATGAAAAATAAATAAAAAGGGCGAAAATAGGAGATTTTCGCCCTTCTGGTGTTGACACAAATCACGAGATTTGTCCACACCCTTTGGAGGAGTTGTTTTAGCGCACGAGAACGGGTCTTGTCGCCGTAAATCCGGCAGTTTTCACGCGTACGATATAGCGGCCCTGCGGCATGTTTTCGAGGCTGAACGAGTTGCTGCCGGCCATGATTGTGCCGTTGTAGAGCGTGGCGATTCGCTTGCCGTTCATGCCGAATACGTCGACCGATACGTTGCCGGATTTTGCCGTCGTGAACGAGACGACGTTGCCGGAGACGCTGATCTTGCCGGAAGTGGCGACGGGCATGCGCTTGATGGCGGCGGGGGCGCCCGTTTCGTCGACGAGTTCAATCTTGCTCACGTGACCCTTGCTCTGGTTTGCAACCTTGAAGAGTTCCGTCTTCTTGTCGAATGCGGAAATCACCTTGCCGTTGTCCGCTACGAGGTCGTCAAAGATGACCGTCCCTTCGAAGCCCTCGGCGGCGACCATCAACGTTACGGAGAAGAGGTTGCCGAGGTCCATCGCGTGCTTTTCGCCGGCTTTGTCCTCGTATTCGGTGATGTCGAATTCGCAAGTCGAAGTCGCGCCGTCGTTGATCCAGCAGCCGGTGGAGGGGGACATTTCCCAGGTCCAGGCGTCATCTTCCATGCCGTTGCGCACGAAGGCGAGACCAACCCAGATGCCATTGTCTTTACCGCCCGAGCCATTGTTCGTAATCGTCAGCGAGACGCTTGTTGCACCGGTGAGGTTCGGCACCTTCTGGAGTTCGATGTTTGCGCCGCTGTCGTTCAGCGCCGTATAGGTCACGGCCATCATCAGGTTCTTGTAGTCTTCTTTGTTGGTCGTGTCTGCGCCGAACTTGGCGTTGGCGGTAGAAGTCGGGCAAACCTTCGTTGCGGCGGCAGCTTCGTTGTAGTTATCCCAGCCGGGCATTTCGTCGAGAGTGATGATGCGTTCGTCGGCGAGGTTCTTAAGCCATATCTCTTCGGAAGTCTGGCTGATGAAGCCTGAAGACCAGGAATCGTACCACGGCATCCACCAGCTCCAAGTGGCACCGTCTTCGTACATGTTGTCCACATCGGGAATCGGGCCGTTTTCGCTGAGGGAAATAAGCTTGTTGGTGCTGGCCTTGTTGGTAAGGTCGATAAAGGCCGCGCTGTTGCTCTGGTGATCGTTCGGATCGTTGTAGATGTCGACGCTCAACACGTCATAGTAGGTTTCGCCCGGAGTCCAGGACATCATGGAGGCGTCCTTCGGGTTGAAATCCCAAATGAGGTTGTTGACGCCGTTCTTGAACACCATGCGTTCGTAGAGCAACTGGTAGAGGGCCGCAAACTGCTTGCCGGTATGCGTGCTCCACCAGAACCAGCTACCACCGGATTCATGCAACGGGCGGAAGATGGCGGCGATGCCTTCTTTCTGGAGGCCGATGAAAATCTTGGAGACGGTGTCGATGTCGGCGACGAGAGCCTTGTAGGCGGTCGAAACGGTATCCCAGTTGGTCGTGCCGGTCATAAACGCTTCGGTGAAGTCAAATTCCGTGTAGGTCTCGTGTGCGCCTTTCACGTAGAATTCCACTTCGTCACCCGGACGCCAGTGCCACGTGAATGCCGGAATGCCGCCTTTTTTCCAGGTGGTCTTGGCGATATCGATGGCCTTTTCGGTGTACTGCTGGAACCAGGAATCGTCCTTGTTGGCACCGGTAGCGTTCATCAGGTCCACTCCGACGAGCGCCGGGTACTTGCCGGATTTCTGGTATACGACCTGAACGTCTTCGTGCTTGGTGAAGTCGCCCTTGGTGTAGGCGTCCATGTTGCCGGTCATCACGCCGGAAATGGTCTTCTTGCCAAAGTTGTTGACCAAGAAATTGTAAAGCTTGATTGCGGACGGGGTGGCGGTCTTTGTTACCGGGGCGTTGCAGATGTCGAACGCCTTCGCTTTGTAAGGCTTGACATCGATGTAGTCCACGTCGATCCAGCCCCAACTCTTGGTGATGCTGATGGTGTTCTTGCCTGCGGCGAGGCTCAGAACCGTTTCCACGTCGACGAACGTGTTCTTTTCTGTGACTTCGAAAGTAACCGCAGAGGAGGCGCTTCCGACAACGACGTTATTGATCTTGGATCCGCCATAGTTGTTCATGTAATGAATGACGATGGTGTACTGGCCGGCTTTGTCGACGGAGACATCGGAGAACGTGATTTCCCCGCTGTTCATCTTGACATATTTTCCGCCGGAGGCGGCGGCACTCGTGCCGAGAGAGGCTTCATCCGTGAAGGTGGCGTCTTCGGCTTCGTACTGCGCGGCGAAAGAGGTTGCCGCGACAAGTCCAAACATCATTGCGAATTTTGTGAATCTCATACACTCTCCTGTATTTTCTCAGAAAATAGGTTATATAATGGCGAATTCAAAGAAAAAAACGGCTGGCGCCGAACAAAACGTTGGGTGCTTCGCAACAAGAAAAATGCCGTTTTTAACGTGAAAACGGCGTTTTTGATAGAAAAAACTGAAAATTTGCAGTTGTTACTTCACTCGGAACTTGAATCCGAAAGTGAACGTTTTTTCTTCGCTAGGAGGGATGACGATGAGGCCGCGGTGATGGTTCAGCGCGTCGGGCTCGGATGTCATGGGCTCGATGGCGATGCTCATGCGGTCGGGCGGGGTGTACATTTGGATGGCGTTGTACTGCTCGTTACCGGCCTTTTGCCAGATGTCGAGGGCGAAGTGGTCGCTTTCGAGCTGTACGTGCGCTTCTCCGCTCTGGTCGGCGAGGCAGAAACAGTCGTTGATGAACTCGTCACCGATTTTGCGGCCGCCCACGAAGCGCGTGTCTTCCTTGAAGTTGCCGGTGGGGAGGTCGGCGCTGTCCAAGAGCGCGAGGTTCGTCTTGGGGAGCGTGAGGGTGAGCCCGTCGATTTTTTCGCCGAGCATAAAATACGGGTGCCAACCTTCGGAATACGGCATGTCTTTTTTGCCGGTGTTCTTGACGCTGGAGGTCATGGTGACGGTTTCGCCGGTAAAGACGATGGTGTTGGTTGCGCGGAAGGGGAACGGGAAACCCGCGAAGGCGCCGGGCCAGTCGCAGGTGAAAACTGCGGTGCAGCTTTCGCTATCGCTTTCGAAACTTTCGAATTTCCATTCCTGGTTCTGCAGGAATCCGTGCAGGGCGTGCGGGGCCCAGCTTACGTTATTGATTAGTTTGTATGTGCTGCCGTTCCAGGTGAATTGCGCATAGGCGGTGCGGCCGGGATACGGTGTGAGTCGGCAACCGGCATTCGTGTCGGGGCCCATCTTGAAAATGTCGTCGCCTTCGCGGTAGCCGAAGAGGAGGTCGAGGGGTTTGCTGCTCACGGGGACGCGCCAGGCGTTGAGGCCGCCACCGTAGCCCGAAAGGATTTCGAATTCGGCGCCGTCGTTGCGTCGGAGGACAAAGTTCTGAACCGTGCCGATAGGGCGGGAAATAATCGAGAAGTTGCTCATGCTAGGTAAGATAGAAAAAGGAGTTACTAATCAATAGTTACTAGTTGCTAGAATTCCAAATATCAAGAAGCGTCTTGTAATTGGATGTGCTAGTAACTAGGAAGTCAGAACTAGGAACTACTGCGGAAACGGTTCCATAATTACTATATTCTCGCACATGGATTCCCAGACGATTGTTGCGCCGATGACGCCTGCGGGCGTCAGTGCCGTTGCCGCGCTCCGCGTGAGCGGCACCCGCGTCCGTGACGTGGTTCGGCGCCTGTTCGGCGACAAGCATGCTTCTGCGCTTGAGCCGCGCAAAGCAAGTCTCGGGACTGCGCGCGACCCGCAGACAGGCAAGGTGATCGATAGCCTGCTGTACCTGTTTTTCGAAGGCCCGAATTCTTACACCGGCGAAGACGTGCTGGAACTGTACCCGCACGGGAACCCGCTTATCGTGCGCGACCTGCTGCAGGCCATCCGCGGTATCGAGGGTGTGCGCCTTGCGGAACCGGGCGAGTTTACGCGCCGCGCCTTCCTAAACGGCAAGATGGACTTGACTCAGGCGGAATCCGTGGCCGACGTGATCCACAGTGCGAACCGTGCGGAACTCGAGAATGCGCATCGCCTGCTTTCGGGCGCACTCTCGAAAAAGATTGCGACGCTCGCCGCGCAGGTGAAGGACATCTCCGCGCGCCTCGAACTCGACGTGGACTTTGCCGAAGAAGAGGCCGACCCGGATTTCGCGGGTTGGGAAACGCGATTCGTTTCGGTCCGTGAATCCATCCAGCAGATTTTGAACAGCTTCCACGGGAAGGCTTCTTTGAGCAGGCTCCCGCTGGCGGTGCTTTACGGTGCGCCCAACGCGGGCAAGTCGAGCCTCGTGAACGCCCTCCTGGGCGAAGACCGCGTGCTCGTGAGCAACGTGCCGGGCACGACGCGCGACTTTGTGGAAGTGCGCCTGTTCCTCCCCGGTGGGGAAGTCCGCCTCGTCGATACGGCGGGTATCGCGGACCGTGCGACCGACGAACTCGATGCGCTCAGCATGAAGAAGAGCAAGGAAATTCTCGAGGAAGCGGATTTGAAGATTCTCGTGGTGGACTCACTTGCCCCTGCGGGGCTGCGGAGTGACGAGGGTGACAATGATGCCGACGTCGTCGTTTATTCCAAGAGCGACTTGCGCGACCCGAATGCCTCGCACATGGACCCTATCGCATCTACGATGCTCCAGGGTGACAGATGTGCGGCCCTCAATATCTCATCAAAGACAGGTGACGGCCTTGCCGCACTCAAGGACATCATGAATGCGGCTCTGTTCAAGGAAAACGCGAACGCGGAAGACCTCTGGATTACGAGCGAGCGCGAGAAGGCCTGCCTCGAAGACGCCCTCGCGGGTGTCGACCGCGTGCTCAATTTGCTCAAGAACAATCCGGCGGTGGAACTGCTCGCCTTCGAAATGCAGCTGGTGCGCCGCGCCCTCCAGAGCATAACGGGCGAGATTTCGTCCGAAGACATTTTACAATCTATTTTTGCGGGGTTCTGCATTGGAAAGTAGCATGCTCAGCATTATCGGCGTCCTGATGGGCGTCTTCGCCTTCGGGACATACATGGTCCCGCTCAAAAAGTACCCGAACTATTCTTCGTGGGCGTTCCTCGCGGTAATGTCTGTGGGCGCGATCGTATGCTCGTCGGTTATCGCCTGCATTACGGGGCAGTTCAACCTGCAGCCCGTAGGTGTCGTTTGCGGGCTCCTCTGGGTTATAGGCGGTGCGCTTTGCTTCTGGGCGGTGCAGGCTGAGGCCGACCTCGCTGGCACGGGGCTGCGTTCCATGAGCGTGAGCATCCTGCTCTCGTTTATCACGGGAGTCACGCTGTTCGCAGAACATACGCTCCTCTATTTCTCGATTCCCGCCATCGCGTGTATGCTCGTGGGTATCTGGATTCCGGCGGGCCGCGTAAAGCACCTCTGGAAAAACTGGCGCTCGCTCCTTTCGGGCGTGGTATTCGGTTCGTACCTGATTCCGTACAAGCTCAGCAACCTCGGGGATATGGAATTCCTGTTCCCGTTCTCGGTGGGCGTCTGCGTGGGCAGCGTTGCCCTTTTTGCCGTCCTCACGCTCAAGCGCGGTAAACGCTACGACATGCCGGTTGTCCCGACTTTGTTCTCTTTCGGTGCGGGCGCGCTCTGGATGCTCGGAACGCTCGCCATCTTCTGGGCCATCGCTGACGACGGCATGTTCGGTTATGCGGTGGGCTATCCGCTCCTGCAGCTCAATCTCGTGGTGAACCAGTTGTGGGGCGTGTTCGCCTTCGGGGAATACGCGACGCGCACGGAACGCGTAAAGCTTGCCGTGTCGACTGTCGTAATCCTTTCGGGAGCCGTGCTGCTTACGCTTTCAAAGATGTAATTTCCGTCTCGATTTGCTCGGCGGATTTCGTGTCTTCGTTGTAGATGGCGTTTATCTTTTTGCAGCTGAGTTCGAGCAGCTTGCGGGCGGGCTCGTTGTTGCTCTGGGCGCGCAAAATCCTCAGGGCGCCGTCGATTCGCTTGACGTCCACCTGCGAGGGGTAGCTCTTCATGAAGTTGTAGAACAGCTTGACTTGCGCGTCGTATTCGTCGTCGTTTTCGCAGGCGAGCAGGAACGGGATGACCTTCACGTTCAGGAGGTTGCTCAAGTCGCCGACGAACGTATTGAGCGATGCGCCTTCGGGGAAGAGTTCCACCGTGTCCTTCATGATGTCTTCGTTGTCGAGGAACTGGCCGTTCTCGAACTGCGAAAGCATCTCGTTCAAAAGATCCATCTCGAGTTTTTTCGTCTGCTCGCGGTAACGCGCCTGGTAGTAGATGGGGAGCGTCGTGAGGCAGAAGTGGGCCTGGTTCGCGCCGATGAATTCACCGATAAAGTAAATGTCGGCGTCTTCTTTTAAGATGTCCTCTTCTTTCGTGAAGTTGCCGATGCGCGCCGGGATGGGAATGACTTCCATGGAGGAAAGTTCGCGCAGGCGGTCGCGCAGGGTGTCCACGTCGAGATTCTCGGGCATGTCGACGCCGTTCTCTTGCATGGACTCGATAAGGTCGTTGAGCTTTTCGTCGACGATTTTCTTCTTTTGATTGCGGGACGGGACCGCCGGATTGAACGTGCGGAAATCCCCTTCGAGGACGAGCAGGCCGTTCTTTATCATGTCATCGAGCGGAGAACTGTCGTCATCGCTATCGGGAGTAGGCAAAATCTTTGCGTAGGCGATCATCCTGCCGCAAAGTTTTTCGTCGTTTCCTTTTTTCTGTTCAATACCGAGCATGACAATAATATAGAAAATATGCCTGGATCATTCACTTGCCCTATTGTCACTCTGGAGCCGAAGGCGATAGAGTCCAAGGCATGTCTCCGGGTTCTTGAGGTATTTTCTATTATTGGCGTTATGGAACCGGCAACGTGGCAAAAGATTCTCGACCTGTGCAACAGGCTCTCGAACGTGACGTATGAGAACCTCACGAAAATTATACGCCTGGAATCTACCGGCAGTGCGACCGCGGCGCGCAACCTCGACGACAGCGACCAGAACGATATCGATACCTGGATGGGTGGCGGCACGTGCTTCAGCATGACATGGCACCTGTACCAGAGCCTGCGCGACATGGGGCTTGAACCGCGTCTTGTGATGGGGCACAAGCGCAAGGAGCGGAACATCCACTGCGCGCTCATTTTACCGGACCCGCAATGTCATCCCGGCCCTAGTGCCGGCGGACAGCACTTGGCAACTTGTTGCCTTAGTGCGCATGGTCCCCGAATGGGGAGGATCACCGTGTCTCAACCAGCAGAGTTCCTCTTCGATCCCGGCTACCTCATCTTCGACCCGCTGCCAATCCCGCTTCCGCAGCCATTCGGCACCGGCGAATCGCTTTTCCCGCTCGTGCCCAACAGCGTGAGGCTCGTCCGGCCCGACATGGATTCCATGGAACTCTGGACGGGCGGTTCCATCCGTACCGACGGAAAACTGAACTCTCCCATGAAGTTGCGCTTCGAATACCCGGTCGCGGGCGTGAGTGTTGAAGAATTCAAGCAGCACTGGGCCGAAAGTTTCTACCGCGAGATGATGACCTACCCGGTGCTGAACCGCCTCGACCGCGAGCGCGGCGTGCAGTATTACTACCAGAAGGGCAATCTCGTGACCCGCGATGCGAACGGGAGCCGTATGGAACGCCTCGATGAATCCGTCCGGGTAGAAAAATTGAGCGAAATTTTCAAACTTTCGCCCGAACTTGTGTCCAAAGCGCTCGGAATCCTCTCGAAATAGTTTCGCCCGCCCTTTTTTTATATATTAAGCTGTATAACAAAGGAGTATCCTCATGAAAAAGATTCTGGCCGCTTTTGCCATCCTCGTTTCCGCCGCTCTCGTCGCTTGCGGACCTTCCAAACTTGAAATCCAGGAAATGTCGTCTACGTGCGACGTGTCCGTCGAGGTGGGCAAGGTGCTCAACGATTCTATCAGCCTGTATGTGGGCAACATGTTCTTCCTGAACGCGAAGCAGACCGTGAACGAGGAACTCTTCCCGCTTTCGGCCAGCATCCGCGACCCGATGAACATCGATGTGCAGGGCCGTACCGACGTGATTGCCTCTGCCGCCGACTTTATCGCCTACCTCCGCCGCACTGTTCCTAATGCGGTGACCTTCGGCATCGTGGTGAACGAAGCCGCGAAAAACGAAATCGGCTTTGACGAAGCGAAGACCGTCAACCGCCTGCTCGAAGTGTTCAAGAGTCTCGATGGCGGCTCTGTCATCCTGTTCCACGAGAAGGACGGCCAGCTGACCGACGCGAAGAAACTGTTCTAACCGTTTTTGTTGGGTGTATTCGGAAAAGGCGACCTTTTGGCCGCCTTTTTGTGTTTTATATTAAATTGACGTTGCGAATAAACTGCGTTCTATTTCAGTTTCTTCAGTTCATGCCGCAGCATGAGCACACCGATGAGGGCCGCGCCGACATCGGAAATGGGCTGCGCGAGGAACACTCCCTTCAGTTCGAAGAAGCGCGGCAAAATGAGCAGGAAGGGAATCAGCAAGATGACTTGGCGGCAGGCGTTCAGGAACATGGACCTGAGCGCCTTTCCTGTACCCTGGAAGAAACTCCCGGAGACGAGCCCGAGCGGAATCATGAAGAATCCCGCGCCAAAAAGCCTCATGGCCCAGGCGGCTATTTCCTGCAACTTCAGGTCGTTCGGGGCGAAGGGGGCGACAAAGACTTCCGCCTTCCACATCAGGATGGCCCATGCCACGAGCATCACGCTGAACGCATAGATGAAGGTGAACTTCAGCGTCTCCTTGACGCGGTTGTTGAGGCGCGCGCCGTAGTTGTACCCGATAATCGGCTGCGTACCGTGGACAAACCCGAGCAGCGGCAGCAATATGAACGAGGCGATGCTGTTCACGATTCCGAACGCGGAAATCGCCATGTCGCCGCCCGACAGGTGCTCCGTCGCGGCGAGGCTGATGTTTCCGTAGGTGGTGAGGCTCCAGGCGAGAATCGCGTTCATGAGGCTGTTGCAGACCTGCATGATTGAAGGCGGGATGCCGAGGATGATAATCTTCCTCACGTAGACAAAGCGCAGCTTCATGTGGCGCCAGCGGATGCGGATGGGCGTATCCTTCTTCACGAAGAACTGCGTGATGAGCGCCGATGATACCAGCTGCGAACTGATGGTGGCCCAGGCGGCCCCTTCGATGCCCCAGTGGAACTGCCGGATGAACAGCCAGTCGAGGAAAATGTTCGTGACGGCGCCGATGACTTCGCGGAACATGGCCGTCTTGGGGTGGCCCATGCTGCGGATGAAGTGGTTCATGCCCGGGGCGACCGTCTGGAAGATGGCGCCACAAAGCAAAATGCGCATGTAGCTCGATGCCACGGGGAGCGTCTGCTCGCTTGCCCCGAAAAGCCGCAGCAGCGGTTCCATGAAAATCTCGCCGAGCGTGAACGTGGTGAGCGCCATCAGGATGAGCAACGAGAAGGAGTTGTTCAGGATGATGCTTGCCTGGATGTACTTCTTCTGCCCGAGGCGTATGGCGAACAGCGTGTTGCCGCCGACACCCACCATCATCGACATCGCCATGATGAACAGCGTGATGGGGAAGCAGAGCGTGATGCCCGCGAGGCCGAGGCTTCCGACGTCCTGGCCCACGAAGAGGCGGTCTACGATGTTGTAGAGCGCGTTCACCATCATGCTGATGATGGAGGGGACCGAGAACTGAAGGACCAGTTTCGGGATGCTAGCGGTGCCGAAAGAATTCAGCTTATTGGAGTAGAATTCACTCATTTCGGGGCCAAATTTAGAAATTATTCGACTCAAGTCCAATATGCGCAGCTCACATATGAAACGCTTGTTTCATATACGCAAATTTTGTGTATAAAAATCTAGAAATTAGTGATTTTGGTTAAAATTTATTGATTTTGTTTCATAAAACTATTGACTTTCGCAAAAAACGGTTGTATATTTGAAAATGATGAAACCGATAATCGAATACATAGACTTCCGCCAGTACATGCGCGATTTCTACGAGGAACGCAAGCGCCGCTCCGCTTTCACGTGGCGCGAGTTCTCGAGGATTGCTGGCTTCTCGTCGTCGGCGTACATGAAGGTCGTGTGCGATGGCGCAAGCAAGCTCAGCAAGATTGGCGTGGAACGCGTAGGCGCGGCGATGGGCCTTACCGGTTTCGAGATGGATTATTTCAGGGCCATGGTCAAGTTCGGCCAGGCCGATTCCGAGGAGAAGAAAAAGGCAGCCTACGGAGAAATGCTCGCGGTCGCAAAGCAGTACAAGATCCGCGTGCTTTCGGGTGACCTGTTCGAGTACTACGATTCCTGGCGCAATCCGGTGCTGCGTGAACTCGCACCGCTGATGCCCGGTGCCACTCCGGGGGAAATCGCGAAAAAGATTTACGTGGAAACCTCGGCGCAGGAAGTCCGCGAGTCGCTCGATTTCCTTACCAAGACGGGCCTTTTGAAGAAGAAGGAAGACGGTACGCTTGTCCAGTCGGAAACTTCCGTGAAGGGCGCGACCGATGCTACGCGCCTTGCCTTGAGGGGCATGCACCGCCAGATGTCGGAACTTGCCACGCCCGCGCTCGACCTCCCGAAGGAAGAACGCAATTTTAGCGGCGTTACGATGGGAGTTTCCCGCGAGAGCTACGCGCGTATCGTGGATGTGCTCAATGAATGCCGCAAGAAGATTGTCGCCATCGCAGGCGAAGAAAGCAATATCGAACAGGTCTATCGAGTCAATTTGCAACTTTTTCCGCTCACCAGGAACCTCAGGGAGAACGAAAATGCGTAACATCAGGTTGTTTATCATTGCTCTGTTTGGTATCGCGTCCCTGTGGGTGGGCTGTTCTGATTCGCAGAAGATTACGGGAACCTCCGAAGAAGAAAACGAGCTCATCGCCCGTCAGAATTCTTCGAGTTCGTTGATGCCCGAATCGATATCCTCCAGTTCTTCCGAGAAGGTCGAACCGGCATCGAGTTCTGACGATGAATTGCCTCCTTCTATAGATTTTGAAGGCCGCTCGAGCAACAGTACGACGAAATCCGTTGATTCTTCGAGCAGCAGTGGAAATGGGAATGGCAGTGGCCCGGTGGAAGTTACCGCCAATAATCGGAATACTTTTGGTTACTATATCGAGATGTTCGCTCTTGACATTGTGCAGTTCGATAGTACCGTCAAGGCGTCGGCCATTGTCGATATGGAAAAACCCGGATTGTACCGGATTACGAAGGATGAAGTCGACTCCCTGAAATTGAATTTCCCGACTGCCGTCAGAAGGTACAGCGATATTATCACTGCCGTCAAGAATGACAGCGCTGAATGCGGCCTATACCTCTACAACGTGCAGGGCGATGTGCGTACGGCCGGGCTTATCTTGAACGGCATTACGTCCGATACGGTGGTGGTTCTTGATATCGTATCGGAAAATTGCGAGCCTACGAATGAAAAGATGTTCGGCTTCCTCTTCACCTACTGTGGCGAGATGAACAGTGATCCCGAACTTGTGCGGATTACTGTCAACAGCGAAATTCCTGGGAACAAATGCCCTGACGGGCGAATCAAAGAATGGATAAAAGAAAATTAACTGGCGAACGCCAAGAAGATTTTTAAAGGAGAAATATCATGAAACGATTTACCAGTATGGCTTGCGGAATTGCCGCAGCCTCTATCCTCTCGTGTGCCTTGACGGCATGCGATAACGAAAGCCCGAGTGCCCCGGTCAGTGGCGACGAAAAGTCTTCCGCTGTCGAAAGTTCCGACGCCGGTGAGGTTTCCAGTTCCAGTTCGGGAGTGGTTGCTAGATGCGATGCGCTCTCGACCGAATGCGGATATTCCGAAGAGGAACTCTGCAAGATGGGCGTCCCGGGGTACTGCGGCAACGAACTTGTCGAACTCAGTTCCTCTTCCGGAGATGGGCCGACTTCCAGCTCGGGGGCGGTTATCAGATGCGATGCTTTCATGCCCGAATGCGGATACAGCGAAGAAGAACTCTGTGGAATGGGCTATTACGAGTACTGCGCTTCCAGCTCCAGTACGTTGGAAACATGCATTATCATGGATGAGTTGTGTCCGTCTTGCAACGGTAGTGGTGAAAAGTTGACTTGCCCGGTGACGAACGAACCCTGCAACCGGTGCAGTATGACCGGCGAGCGCACCAAGGATTGCAAGACCGGAATGGCCTATGTGTGTAAGGATGGAATCTGGAGGAAAGCGCAGGAAGATTCCATTTGCGTGCACATTACCGATGTCGATGGGATGACTGCCAACGGGAATTGCAATAGCGATACTGACTTGGAATCGGTTATCGACTGCGCGACCGGCAGGGAATTCAGGTGCATCATGAATTACTGGACTGCAATTGACCTCTGCCCGCCGGGCAGCAAATGCAACGAAGGCAATATCGTTGAAGAAGCGACGGACGTGAGCGCGATGAACCGTGGTGGCCCCGCTGTGGCCCCGAGTGTCGTGAAGGTAAGAAACGCCAACGGAAGCATTACCTTCCGCGACGATGGCATCCTTGTTGACGAACGTTGCACCTTCAATGGCCTGAGGGCGGAGCTTTCGGGCGACACCCTGCTTGCCACCATCCTGTATCCGGGATGCACGGCGACCGGCGGGTTCATGGGCGTCATCACGTTCACTCTCAGTGAAGATTTTGTCGGCGTCAAATACATCAAGTACGATGATAAGGAGAACGTCCAAAAAATTCGCGAAGCGGAAGGACTGTTGCCCTGCGGGAACAATGCTTCTTGCACATCGTGCGGAAAAGGAATGTCCTGCTAAAATTCACCATTAAAAATCCCGGCGGCAACATGGCCACCGGGACTTCTCTCTCTTTGGTGAAATTTTGCTAGGCGGAGGGCGGGGCCTTATCGGACCTCGAAACGCACCTGGCGGGAATTGACGCCTTGGCGCACCCTGACGAGGTACTTGCCTGCGGAAAGCGAGCTCATGTCGATCAGGTGGTTGCCGGAGGAAAGTTGTTCCTCTTTTTTCAGGCGCGTGTTGCCGAGCAGGTCGAAGACTTCGATTTTCGTAACGCCGCTTCCCGTAGATTCAAGCGCGAGTTTGCCGTTGGCGAAGGAAATGTTGAAATGGTCGTTGGCTTTTTGGAACGGAATGGCGATGACGGAAGAGGAACTTCCGGGACCCACGTCGTGGCAGGCCTTGTAGGTCGCGGGGTTTGTGGAGAGGTATTCCTTCACCATATTGCCGGAGGTCGTGTACTGGAGGGAGGTCTTGCTGGAACTGCCCTGGAATGCGGCCGTGCCTTCGCTGATCATGGAAGCCGACCAGTTCGCCCAGGAGAGCTTGTGCTTGTTGATGTATTCCTGCCAGCTTTGGTTGCGGCCCTGGTCCGGGGTTCCGCCGCCGTCGGCTTTGCCCGTGCCCCATTCGGAGACGAACACGGAGAGGCCCGCGTTCATGGCCTTTTCGCCCTTGGTGCCTTCGCAGGCGTCGTTGTTGCCGTCGCCCCAGCCGTAAGAACCGCTCCAGCAGTGGCTATTGGCGTAGTAGTGCAGCGTGTAGGCGGTATTTTTCTTGGGGTCGTTCACTTCGTTGCCGATGGCGTCGGAGGGGTTCTGGTCCCACGAGGGGTTGCCCACGAGCACCAAGTTGTCGGAATACTGGCGGATAACCTCGATGACCTGGTTCGCGTAGTTCTTTACGTCGCTCCAGGGAATCTGCTGCGGCTCGTTATACACCTCGAAAATCACGTTGTCGTACTGGCCGTAGGCTTCGGCCATTTCCTTGAAGAAGTTCTTGGCGGCGTCGGTCTGCTTGTGGGCTTCGTGCGAATGCCAGTCGATAATCACGTAGATGTCGTTCTTGATGGCGGCCTCGACGACGGTCTTCACCAGGTTCTTCTGGGTGTTGGGATCGCTCGCGTAACCCTTATAGCCGCCTTGCCAGTCCTCGTTGCCGGTAGCCATGGCCGCGCGCACAATCTGGATTTTCATGTCGTTCACCATGGTGGTGATGCCTTCTTCGCTCCAGAACTCGATGGCCTGGGGCATAAGGCTCCAGTAGAGGCTCATGCCACGCACCTGAACTTCGGCGCCGTCCTTGACGCCTTCGCAGGAACCGTAAATCTGGCCTTTACCCTGCGAGGTCTTGCCGGTCATC
>NZ_JAFZKX010000029.1 GCF_017551775.1 Fibrobacter sp.
ATCTCCGTAATCAAGTTACTGGCACAATGGTTGATCCGCGCGACGGGCGCGAATATAGAACGGTAGGCATTGGAGACCATATGTGGATGCAAGAAGATTTGGCATACAACACCAACAATACCGCAAATCTTTATACGTGGACACAAGCGATGGGAGGCCTTCCCGATTCGCTTGACGAAGGCGATTATTTAAACAGCTATATTCAAGGAATTTGTCCAGATGGATGGCGAGTGATGTCATATAGCGATGCCGGGGAACTTTCCGACTATTTTAGAGCGCTGAGTAACGGCGGATATCAATTTGAAGAAAAATGCTATGTCGGAAAAACGGGATGGAAATACGATGACAGGACCTACCCTGAGTTCTTTAAAGGACCAGATTGCATGAATACAGACTTCACCGCTAAAAACATTTCAATTACCACCATAACATCAAAGGAAAACGATAAGGGGCATGTGGCGGGATTGTGGATATCTGGAGCAAAGCCCAAGAAGGGAGCCGCACTGATAATAGAGAATGCAGTCTACACGGGGCAAATTTCGTATTCATTCAGTAAATCCGCCTATTATGACTTTTCATCTTACCTGTCTATCCGGTGCGTAAAAAATGAAGAGCGGGAAATAGTATATAAAACGGCGAAGGACGCTCCTATATACACTACACATAGATAGCTCTATAGTTTTTGCTCATTATCCCTTCTACGTTTTACTACCTTTCTATCCGGAAAAAATTAAACCCAAATTCATGGATCATACTATGAGCATCAAAGATTACCTCGCCGGCGCCAAGATGGCCGGTTCCGTCCAGAAACTCATGACACCGGGCCTCGCCGTGGAATTCATCCAACCGTGGTACACCCCGCTTTCCACGACGCCCTCCACCACGGGTATCGCCGTGGGCGGTATCGGCTCTACGTTTACGGCAACACCTGCCGGCACAACTCCCGTGATGAACGTGATGCCGGGCGTGCAGGTCCGCACCGAAAAGCCCGCCGACCTCCGCTTCAACAACTTCTTCTTCCGCGAATCCGTGATTGGCGCCAAGGCCGCCCTCGAAATCGGCGACTTCGCCGGCTTCACGCAGATGCTCGCCAAGTACCCGCTCGTGGACGCCAAGGGCGAAGCACTCTTTACCGCCGCTGAACTTGCCGACAAGAAGAAGGCCGAGGCCAAGCTCAACAAGGCCATCGCCGAAAAGGATTTCTTCAAGAACAACAAGGCCGCCTTCGAACGCTGGCACATCGAATGGAGCGACCGCACCGCCGCCCTCCTGAACAAGGCCGGTGCAGAACTCAACCGCAGCGCCGTCATCGACTTCTTCAACGGCGTCGTCGGCGAAAAGATTGCCCGCCAGGGCGCCCTCACCGCCGCCTGGGCAGACGACAAGGAATTCCTGGGCCAAGAAGGCTACGATGCCGCCAAGATGCAGTATAGCGCCCTCTACCCGGTGAGCGAAACCAAGTACGAAGGCAAGGGCGTGCAGATTGTGAAGACCCAGTCCAGCTACGTGACTCCGGGTGACGAACGCCTCTCCAGCCTCCCCGTGAACGCCACCGTGTTCACTCTCGAAAACACCACCAAGGAAGTCCGCGAAGTGACCATCGTACAGGTGCAGGACTGCATCGCCGGCTACATGGCCAAGAAGGACCGCCAAGGCGTGCAGGACTCGAGCTTCGTGCTCGTGCCGTCGGCCCGCTTCCCGAAGGGTGTCAAGTTCAGCAAGACTGCAAGCGACGGACGCGAAGTGCGCGGCCTGCAGTTCTACAACGAGAAGGCTCTCGCCGAAAGCGACTTCAACGGTTGCATGGGTGTTTCCGTTGCCTGGAACAAGAAGGATAACCTGAACGTCTCCGTGAAGCCGATGTTCTACCAGGACGACGCCGCCTCCGTGCTGAAGGGCGCTCTCCGTAGCGGCCGCGTCAGCGAATCCTGGGTCAAGAACGTCTACAGCGGCCGCGAAACGATGGCCGGTGCCGTCGCCGTGACCGTGGTTTTGAAGCCCAAGCAGAAGGTCAGCTTCCAGTTCAACCTGGTGCTCGACTTCCCCGAAATCAAGCTGAACAAGCTCACTTCCGCCAAGAAGTACACCGCCTTCTACCCCGAAGCATTCGGCCGCGTAGAAGCCATGCTCGACGAAGCCCTCTCCGCCGACAAGAACTTCGACGCCCGCCTCAAGGCCTTTGAAAACCTCGTGCCGAAAAAGGCCGTCGCCAAGATTTACAAGACTGCCGCCAAGCAGAACGAATTCAAGAGCCTCGCCATCAACACGCTCAGCTTCCTCGCCGAAGCCACCGTGTGGGACAAGGACGACCGCTTCCTCGTTCGCGAATGCGCCGACTATCCGTTCTTCAACTCGCTGGACGTCTACTTCTACGGTAGTTTCAGCCTCATGGCCCTCATGCCGCGCCTTGACGGCGTGGTGATGAAGCGCTTCGGTGACGCCATCCTCGCGGTGAACAACAACCGCCGCCGTCACCACGAATACGTGAACCATCCGTTCGCCGACCTCCCGGATCCGAAACTCGAAGGCCCGCGCGCCGTGCGTGGCGCCGTGATTCACGACCTCGGAAGCCCCTTCGATGCCGAACCGGATGCCTACGACTGGCACAACGTGAAGGAATGGAAGGATCTCGCCCCGAAGTACGTGCTGATGGTTCTCCGCCACTTCCACAAGACGCAGGACATGCAGAACCTGCAGGACTGCAAGGAAGCCGTCTATGCCGCAATGGAATACCTCGAGAAGATGGTGAACGAAGGCGAAAACTTCCCGCTCACCCACGGTACTGACGATACGTTTGACAACCTCTCCAGCCACGGCATTTCCGTGTACTGCGGTAGCCTCTGGATTGCCGGCCTCCGTGCTGCGGCCAAGATTGCCGAACTCCTCGGCGACAAGGCCCAGGCCGACATTTGGAACGCCAAGGCCGACTCCGCCAACAAGGAATTCGACGAAGCCCTGTGGGACGAAGCCGAAGGTTACTACCACTTCTTCGTGACTCCGATGGAAGCCAAGGACATCGTTGCCGACAAGCTCCCGAAACTGGCTGATGCCATCAAGGAAACTCTCGTCATTGACGGTAACGACGTGAAGGCCGCCCTCAAGGCTATCAACGAATGGCTCAACTCCGGCGAAATTCCGAGCGACGTGGAACTTTCCAAGAACGAACTCCGCGGCCTCAAGAAGGCATGGCTCACCGCCCAGTGCAAGGAAGCCTTTACCGCCAGCTGGAACGCCAAGATCGCCAACGACTGCGACGACGTCTTCGCCGACACGATGCTCGCCGACACCTACCTCCGCCTCCTCGGCCTGAAGCCGATCAGCGACGAAAAGAAGGCCAAGGCGAACCTGCTCCGCGTATTCAACACGAACTACAAGGCCAACAGCCCGCTCATCGGTGCCGCAAACCTTGTCCGCAAGGATGGTTCTCCGCTCGATGAATTCAACTTCCAGGCTCACGACGTATGGATCGGCATCCAGTACAGCATCATGACCGCCATGATGTTCCACGGCCTCGAGAAGGAAGCTGCCGTCATGGGCGATTCCATGATCCGCAACCTCTACGACGAAGCCCGCATCCCGTTCGCCGCACCGGAAGGATTCAACGGCTCCTGCCGCCTGCACCCGGAAGCGCTCGTGAAGGCTTTCGGCCTGAGCGCTACCGCCGCCGACAAGATGCACAAGGAACTCCTGAAGAAGGGCGCCCTCCTTGCCGACAGCCGCATCAGCCCGAAGCTCCCCCGCAATCTGCCCGCCTTCGTGAAGGCCTTCGGCGCCATTGCCAAGAGCAACAAGGTTGAGGCGAGCGCGCTGTTCATGCTGCTCCACAGCACGGCTCTGAAGTACACCGCCGGCAAATACTTCCGCCCCGGCATGGTGTTCGCTCTGCTGTATTAAGACCGCTCGTGCTTAATCTGAGCAACGCCCAGTTAATACTGGGCGTTTGTTGTTCACGAAAAGTAAATAGCGGCTTGACTTCGGCTGTTTTATCCTCAAGCTTAAAAGGGGCGCCCCTCGCGGAGCGCCCCTTACTCTTCATAGGAGAAAAAAAGTTCTATTACACTCTTTATTCGGGTTCTTTCAGCGGAATAGCTTCACTTTGTTCAAGAACCACATAGTTCAGGCTGGAATAGCGGGCATTCAGCGTAAATTTCACGGTCGCCACGCACATGCAATCGTATGTCACGGAGTTATTCCGAGCGACTTCAATATGTATAGTATCGCCGGCAAGGTCGACCGAAACCATTCTCGGAGACTTGAGCTGATCCATGAAAGCAACAGCCTCGTCTTCATCGCAAGGGATTCTAAAGTAGTCGTTCACCAAGATATTGACAGAATCCGCAGTTACAGACTTGGATGCATAAGGCACCTGCACATCCTTGGGAGTATCCGGCGTATCCACGAAATCAGAGTCCCCCGCTTCCACGGCAACATCCATCAAGTACTCGAAAGAAACGTTTCTCGGAATCACGGAAACATCACTGCGATCTCTCTCCGACGAAGACGATTCCGGATCCGGCTGAATATAGTGTGAGCTGCCTTTCTGCGAACTGCTGCTCAAATCCAATTCTTCATACGACGAACTTGAAACTTCACCGGCCAAACGCTCAGACGAACTCCATTCAAAATCGTTCGTCATTTCAGATGAGCAAGGTGTAACATCCACATTCGCAACGGACGAACTGGAATTATTCGCAATCGGGTTGGAATTGGGGTCTATAGTCCCGCCCGCCAATTTTTCTCCGGAGCAAGCAAACAGGAACACCAACAGGAAAGCGCCCGAAACAGATGCAAACTTTTTAAGCATGACAAGGCTCCTTTATCTTGTCCGTGACTGGGAAAAACTGAAAGTTCATTCGGAAAACCTGGTTCTGGTCATTGTATTCGTTCGCTATGGAGAGGATTTTCTTGCAGCAGGCATCTATTTCTGCAATAATCCTCTTGTTCGCTTCTTCATTCACGCTGAGCGTAATCCCTGCGAAATAGCGTTCGCTCGGAGAATAACGGTCGACGGCACGGGCCGCCATGTTGGCCATCTCCTTGTGCATGGCTCGGATCGCGATGGGCAAAGCCTCCTTCGAGCCGATGACGGTCTGCTCCGTCTGTGAATAGACCTTGTCACCATCCTTCTTCAAGAATCCGGCCTTGAGCAAGAAGTTCAAAATGTCACGGACTTCCTCAGCAGACACGTGCTCCTTGCATTCTTCGGCGATATCGCGCGGGCAAGCCCCCGGCATCATCGGGATAAGTTCCCTCAATACGGGATACTTCCAAGATTCATAATACTGGAAGGCATCCCCATCGACAACGCGCACCTTGTGTTCCAGTGCAATCCTCTGCATTTCAAGGAGCGCAGTCTTCTTGACAGAATCCTTTTCGGCATTGCAGAATGTAACGAGTTCATAGAAATAATCTTCCTCGAATCCAACAAGCCCCATCGACCTAGCCACAGAAATAGCCTTGACCTTCGAGAGCTTGCTCTGGCCCATGCAAACAAGTTTAAGGAAATTTGGAGAAGAAAAACCGGCACTCTTGCAGAATTCACGCCACGAGAACGCACCCAGACGCTTGCGTTCATCGTAATAATCTTGCAAATACAGGTGGTAGTCCTTATATTCGAGAATCGACTTCATATACGGGAATATACTTTTTTTGACAAAGTAAGTCAACAAGCCCTATTATACAAAATTTGAATTTTTGCGCTATTTAAATCATTTTTAAGATAAATATAAAAAGCACATCAACTCATATAATACATATTGTATAATATAGAAAATCATCACCATCGCCTTAGTCCTACCACGGAGCAATTTTTACGGTCTCGATTCTAGGCACACAAAGGAAAATCCCCCGCATCGGCGAGGGACTTCTTGTGTTTCAAGTTCCGGTTGTACTTTGTCTTGTCGCGGACAACCCTAGTCCGTAACGTGGCTCCGTTCTGGGAGCCGTCTATGCGGAGCATGCGCATTACATCGCTTTCTTTGGCATCGGCAACCTTGCCGACCGCCTTGCACTTGTGTCTAGCCATAGGGGCCTCCTTGAGTGACAAATATAAATATTTATATTTTATGTAAATAATCCTAAAAAGGAGAATACCTTGAAAAAGCTTTTCGCTCTTGCCATCACAGCGACATTATTAATCGCTTGCGGTGACGACAATCCTTCTGAACCAGATACCGAATTGTCTTCTTCCGAGGAAGTAAACCTCAGTTCGTCTTCCAAAGAGCCTGGTTCTTCATCCGAAGGGCAAGAAAAGCGCAACTCTTCTTCTAGCAACCAAGAAGTAAATTCTTCTAGCGATACAAACATCTCTAGTTCTAGCATCGGTTCTTCGGAATCCAAAGCAGAATCATCATCTTCTTCAAATGCAACAGAATCCTCGTCTTCCATAAATATTGAAATCCCTTCTGTATTTGGAGACGACAAATTAGTCTTAAAAGAAATTCCAACATTCGGCGAGTTAGATGGCAAGCCCTATTTTTATACGACACAATCCAGATGCACCTATAAAAATGGCATATTCTCCATCACGCCCTATACATCTGAATACGCATACTTTTACAACATTTCAAATGACACGCTAACATTTAACTATGTTAAATCAGAAAAAGTTCTTTTAGGGACATATGAAGATTCAAAGCTAAAAGAAACTCTTCTCGGCCCAAACAAATCTATCGAAGGCCAATGGGAAAAGCTCTGCTATTTCAACCTAAATGGCGACTATTCTAATTGTGAACAAAGCTATTCCTTCATTATTTCAAAAGATACCATCTATATTGTTTATACAGTTTCACACGACGCTGATT
Organism: Fibrobacter sp.; assembly: GCF_017551775.1. Lineage (NCBI taxonomy): Bacteria > Pseudomonadati > Fibrobacterota > Fibrobacteria > Fibrobacterales > Fibrobacteraceae > Fibrobacter > Fibrobacter sp. Next base: position 6,804 of record NZ_JAFZKX010000029.1, read on the forward strand.
ATGAAATTTTCAGGCTTATTGAAAAAATCACGCATTCTCAATTGGGAATATTCGACGAGATGTCTCAAGCAGAACGTTCTGCAAAGTATGCGGAAAAAGGAATTTCAATCGATTCTTCTAGTTCAAAGAAACTGATTCAAATCAATAACACAAATACCTTATCTATTGACGAATTAACTTTTAAAGTTAAAAACAACGAAACAAACTCATTAAAACTCGTAATATCGAATAGCACAAAAGAATGTACCTTGACACAAGAATACACGCCTATCAAATCATCTAAATATTGTTCCGAAGAATACCTTCCCTATCTCCAAATTGATGATTTTGATGGCTACGTTTCTTCGTATGGGATAAGCAACGAAGAAGAATTTGACACTTGCTTAGAGAGCCTCTTGAATTGACAATCGATATTGCAGATAGAATTCGCCGTCATGGGTTCAAGCGCCTGCTGCTTGCGGTTTCGGGCGGTCTCGATTCTATTTGTCTGGCACATTACTTTATCAAAAATCGCGAAGCGCTCGGGATTGAATGGCTAGGAATTGCGCATGTGCATCACGGATTGCGCGAAGGCACTGCCGACCGCGACGCCCAATTTGTCGAAGCATTCGCCAAGTCGCACGGCATTCCGTTTTTCTTGAAGAAGCTGGATGGCAATGCGCTAAAAACTGCGGAGGGTTCACTCGAAGAGAACGCGAGGGATGCGAGGTACGAAGCGCTGATGGGTATTGCTGAGGCCAACAAATGCGCAATTGTAACCGCGCACCATGCAGGCGACCAGGCGGAAACGATGTACATGCGGCTCCGGCGCGGAACGACGCTTGCAGGCATGAGAGGTATTCAAGCCCTTCGACAAAATATCTACCGGCCGTTTCTGGACATCACCCGCGAAGAACTGCTCGCCTACGCCCGAGAAAACGGTCTCGAATGGTGCGAAGACGAAAGCAATGCCGACGTAAAATTCGCCCGCAACTTCATCCGGCACGATGCTCTTCCCCACCTCGAAGAAACATGCCCCGGCGCGACAATGCAACTCTGCCGCATCGCCGGACTTGCGGACAGGGCTTATGCGAAAGTGATGGAGGCTTGTGAGAGAGTTTTTAGCCCGGCTTTGCGGACGGAAAATGCTGATGCTGATCTTCATCAGCATGACATGAAGGGCGACAATCAGCATGACACCGTCGCCGGGATGACACAGTACATTTCCCTGAACAAGAAGGCGCTCCGGAAGATGCTCCTGGAACATGCCGACTCCGACCTTTCCGAAATGTTCCGCCTGTGGCTATCGGAACAGGGGCTCCGCTTCCCCATCGCCTTCTTCTACGGCCCCAAAGAGCCCGCACATATCAAAATCCCCCATCGGGCAGCCTACCGCAGGCGTTCTATCGTGAAAAATGGCCATACTGTCCGAATTTGCGCATTTGAAAGCGCTGAAGCGGCCCTAAAATTTGTATCTTGCGAGAGTAAAGAAAAAGGATACTAATGAGTCAAGCGAAAAAGCCTGTCACCCCCTTAAAGAACAAAAATTTCATCATTGTTCTTATCATGCTTGTCCTGCTCTTCGTGATGCTTCCGCTCACGGGGCAAGATAAGGTGCAAGACATGACGCGCACGGAATTCCTCGCCATGATGGGGGATTCCTCTAAGGTCATTACCGAACTTACCCTCCAGAAGACCCCCGACGGCATCATCATCGAGGGTGCCTACAAGATGTCTCCCGAAGAACTCGCCGAGGCTGCGAAGAGCAAGAGCGCCATCGCCCGCTTCACGCACACCGACAACACGGGTGACACGCGCAAGTTCTCGAGCCACATGCTCGAAATCAGCAACGAGCAGATTACCGCATGGGAAATGTTCAAGGGCGTCAAGGTCAAGATTATCCATGAATCGACCACGTGGATTGAGACCATCATGAGTTTCCTCCCCGTCATTCTCCTTATCGCCTTCTTCTGGATCATGACGAGCCGCCAGATGGGTGGCGGCGGCAAGAACCCGTTCAGCTTCGGCAAGAGCCAGGCGAAAATCCTCAGCACCGACCCGAAGAAGAAGACCACGTTCAACGACGTGGCGGGCTGTGACGAGGCCAAGCAGGACCTTCAGGAACTCGTGGAATTCCTCAAGGCCCCGAAAAAGTATGACGAACTCGGCGGACGCATTCCGAAGGGAGCTTTGCTCGTCGGGCCTCCGGGTACCGGTAAAACTCTCCTCGCCCGTGCAGTTGCGGGTGAAGCCGGCGTACCGTTCTTCAGCATGTCTGGTTCCGACTTCGTGGAAATGTTCGTGGGCGTGGGCGCAAGCCGCGTGCGCGACCTCTTCGAGACTGGCAAGAAGAATGCCCCGTGCATCCTGTTTATCGACGAAATCGACGCCGTGGGTCGCCAGCGTGGCGCAGGCCTCGGCGGCGGACACGACGAACGTGAACAGACATTGAACCAGTTGCTCGTCGAGATGGACGGCTTCGCTGCAAACGAAGGCGTCATCCTGATTGCGGCCACCAACCGCCCCGACGTTCTCGACAAGGCGCTCCTGCGTCCGGGACGTTTCGACCGCCAGATCGTGGTGGGCCTCCCCGACCTCAAGGGCCGTGAAGAAATTTTGAAGGTGCATTTGAAGAAGAGAAAGGTCCCGCTCGACAAGGACGTGGACGTCTCTGCCATCGCGAAGGGCACTCCGGGCCTCGCCGGTGCCGACCTCGAGAATCTCGTGAACGAGGCCGCCCTCCTCGCCGCCAGGTTCAACAACAAGAAGGTCACGATGCTCGACTTCGAGGAAGCCCGCGACAAGCTCAGCATGGGTGCCGAGCGCCGCACGCTCCTCATGACCGACGAAGAGAAGCGCCATACGGCCTACCACGAAGCGGGCCACGCCCTCATGACGCTCCTGTGCAAGCACTCCGACCCGCTCCACAAGATTACGATTATCCCGCGCGGCCGCGCCCTCGGCATCACGATGAGCCTGCCCGAACGCGACCAGGTGAGCTACAGCCGCGAATACGCCGAAGAACGCATCATGATCATGATGTCGGGCCGTCTCGCCGAACTAATCTTCTTCAACCACCAGAGCACCGGTGCCAGCAACGACATCCAGCGCGCTACCGAACTTGCCCGCAAGATGGTCACGGAATGGGGCTTCGACGAAGAAATCGGGCCGGTATGCTACAGCCGCGCCGATGGTGAAGTGTTCCTCGGCCGCGAAATTTCCAAGCCCAAGGAAATGTCCGAGATGATGGCCGAAAAAATCGACAACGCCATCAACAACCTCATCAAGCGCATGGATCAGGCCGCCCGCAAGCTCCTCGAAGAGAACAAGGACAAGCTCATCGACCTCGCCGAAGCGCTGTTTGAATTCGAAGTACTCGACCGCGAAGAAATCGACAAGGTCATGGCGGGCGAAAAGCTCACCGGCACCAAGAAGAGCCGCCAGTACCAGGCTCTCGAAGAAATGGCCGAGAAGAAAAAGAAAGAAGAAACTCCCCCGCCCGACCCGGGCAGGCAACCGCCTATCGCCCCTGTGGCCGCCGGGACTCCCGTAGTCTCGAAGCCCGAAACCGCGGGCATTTCTTCTGTAGACATTCCACCTGAGGAACCGCAAGCCTAATGCTCAAGGATATATTCGAAAAGACACGTTCTAACCCATGGAAAATCGGCGACGATGTTATCGACTGCGCAACACCGCTCGTAATGGGTATAGTCAACACGACTCCAGACAGTTTTTTCGACGGCGGCAAGCACAACACCCCCGAAGCTGCCTACGAGCATTCAATAATGCTCCTAGAACAGGGCGCAACCATCCTCGACATCGGCGGTGAAAGCAGCAGGCCCGGTTCGGCGCCCGTAAGCGAACAAGAAGAACTCGACCGCGTCTGCCCCGTAGTGGAAGCCCTCGCCCAGATGGCAAGCATTTCCGACGACCTCGAGAACCCGGGCAACCGCAAGTTCTACATCTCGGTCGATACGGTCAAGTCGAAAGTCGCCCGTGAATGCATGCGCCTCGGCGCCCACATCATCAACGACATCAGCGCCTGCTCCATGGATCCGGACATGCTCTCTACCGTGGCAGCAACCGGAGCAAGCGTCGTGCTCAACCACATGCGCGGCTCCTTCGGCAACATGCAGAACGATTTCAAGCCCTACGCAGACGTGGTGGAAGAGGTAAAAAGCGAACTTTTCGCCCAGGTGGACAAGCTCCTTGCCCTGGGTGTCGAAAAAGCGAAGATTTGCATCGATCCCGGAATCGGGTTCGGCAAGACCGTGCAGGACAACATCGACCTGATGAAGGCCACCGACGTGTTCGCAGAGACGGGCTACCCCGTGCTCATCGGGACATCCCGCAAGTCCTACATCGGGAAGATGCCGGGGCTCGAAAAGAGCGACAGGCTCATCCCGACGGTCACCGCAGGCATTGTCGCAGCCATCGGCGGGGCTTCCGTCATCCGCGTGCACGATGTCCGCGAGGCAAAAGAATCTATACTTTACCTGGAGGCCCTGAAGTCCAATGGTACTGTTTAAACTCTTCGACGTCATCGATGTCCGCATGGCCGACATCCTGGACATCCTCCTGGTGTCCATAATCCTGTATTACGTGTTCCTGCTGTTCAGGGGCACCCGCGCCGTGCAGATGATCGTGGGCGGCCTCCTCCTGATTGTCGCGTGGCTCATTGCGCAATGGTGGGAACTGCGAAGCATCACGTGGCTGCTCAGTAACCTGACGGGTATCGGTATCGTGGCTTTGGTGATTTTGTTCCAGCCCGAAATCCGAAGCGCCCTTACCCGTATCGGCCAGATGATAAGCCGAGCGGACCTGCGGCAGCTCTTCTTCCACTCCAGCGGCCTCGACGAAGTGACTGAATCCATTACATCGGCAGTGCAAGACCTCGCAAAGAACCGCGTGGGTGCGCTCATCGTGCTCGAAAAACGCGTGGGGCTTCGCAACTACGAAGAGACCGGTGAAATATTGAACGCCCGCATCAGTTCCCGACTGCTCCGCGCTTTGTTCTTCCCGAATTCCGCACTTCACGATGGTGCCGTGCTCCTCAACAGCCAGCGCATCGTCGCCGCAGGGTGCATCCTCCCCATGCCCACGGGTAACGCCGAAGGCGATGCGGGCTACGGCATGCGCCACCGCGCAGCAAAGGCTCTCGCTGCCGAATGCGACGCCATGGTCATCGTCGTCTCCGAAGAAACGGGCGGCATCTCCATCGCCTACAGGAACAGCCTGCGCCGCAAGCTTTCCATCAAGGAACTGGAAGCCGAAATCAAGCGCCATTGGGCGGAACTCTACCACGAAGAAACTGCCACCGCCGAAAAAATCCAGGTGGACGAATAGTCCCATTCCGCGCAGGTAAGCAAATCCATAAAATTTTCAACTGGCAACACAGAGTACTATGAGCACGAACGAAAAAGAAGAAAAAAAGACCACAGACACGCAAAACAAGGAAAACAAGAGAAAGAAGAAGAACATTGCCGTTCTGGTAATCATGTTCCTTTTGCTGCTGTGCCTTTTCATAGTGCAGTGCCAGCTCGACAAGATGAAGCAGGAAGCCCTGCAAAAGCAACAGGAAACCGAACTCGAGGCAAGACAGAAGTATATCCTCGACAGCCTGCGCCGCATCGAGAAGATGAAGGCGGACAGCCTCGCCGAAGCGGCCCGCGTCGCCGACAGCCTCGCACAGGATTCCATGCGCCTTGCCGATTCCCTCCGCGTCGCAGACAGCCTCGCCTCGCTCAAGCCCGAGATAAACAAGGACAGCCTGCGCCATGTGCGCGATAGCATCAAGCACGTACGCGACAGCGTCGCCGCCGCCGACAAGGCCCGCAACGATTCCCTCGCGGCAGTCGCCGACAGCCTCGCAAAACTCGAAAAAGCCCGCCTCGATTCCCTCGAAAAGAAGCGCGTGCAGGACAGCATCCGAGCCGCCGACCAGACGCCCCCAGGAGCCGAAATCGTACCGCCCGCAGGCCGCTACTACGACCCCATCAAGCTGAAAGTCAAGTGCGACGAAATCAAGTGCAAGACATTCCTTTCCATCGGTGACACGCTCAACCCGCAAGAGGCGGGCAAGGCAGTGGAATACAACAAGACCGGCAGCGTGTTCTTCTACGCCGAAGACTCGGTCGGAAACCGCACCCCGTGGGAAGAAGCCAAGTATGACATGGCATCGGACAACATCTGCGGGAAGCACGCCTACCCCGTTCCCGTCGGCGGAAAGACGGTTTGCGTGGACGCCTACGAATACCCGAACGAACCCGACGCCAACCCGCGCGACATGGTGAGCCAGGAACAGGCGGTGGAACTCTGCCAGCAGGCAGGCAAGCACCTGTGCACCATCGACGAATGGCAGGCGGCATGCCGCGGCAAGGACAAGACGCGCTTCTCCTATGGCGACAGCTACAAGCAGAACAAGTGCAACACGAACACCAAGGCCATGAAGCGCAGCGGGCGCAAGGAACAGTGCCGCAGCTGGTACGGCATGTACGACATGAACGGAAACCTGTGGGAATGGACTTCGACCGCAAGCAAGGACCACCCGAACATGTTCTTGGTGGCTGGCGGCGCATGGAACACGAACAACGAAAGCAAGTGCACCGACAACAAGTTCAGCTTCTATCCGCAGAACCAGTACCCGAGCGTCGGGTTTAGATGCTGCAAGTGACCTTCAGGTCATGCTGACGAATGTCAGCATCAGATATAAACATTTTGACCCTGTCGTCATGCTGAGGACGCTCAGCATCGGATATAAACATTCCGACCCTGAGAGTCCTCAGGGTGACGAGGACGACCAAGTCCTCAGGGTGACGATGGAGATAGTCCTCTGGGAGACTCAATCAAGTAATTCCACGTGCAGGTGTTCGGCTTCGCCCTTTTCCCATAGCACGCGGGCACGGCCTTCCAAGCGCTTCTGCGACATGTCGATAACACTCCGGCGTTCCTCGGGCAACAGTCCCTTCAGGCGGAAATCGAGCGCCTTGTTCTCGTAGTGTTTTGAATTGCGGGCATGATACGGGAAATCGTTCCCGCTTGTTATCACCGGCACGTATTCATACCCCATGACGGAGTGAAACACGTTTATCACCTCCAGCGCGACAGAATCCAGAGCCGGTTCCATGCTTTCGAGGTACACGCCATGCTTCTGCTTGGTACGCTGGAGCACGAGCCTGTGAACGGCACGGCTGTTAAACGGCATTTTCTGCGCCTTCAGGCTGCGCAGGTAGGCTTCCGCATCAAAAACGGGCACCTCGACAACCACCGGTTCATAGTGTGGCACGGAGCGCTTGTTCGTGTGAATAAGCCAGCAGACGCCTCCGAGAAGCAAAATGGCCAGAAAAAGCGGTATTATGGCGAGACACTTCATTTACACGGAAAAAAATAACTATTTTGAGAAGCATGAAAAAGCTAATCTCTCTCGCCGTTCTTTCCATCGTTCCTATGATTTTCACCGCCTGCGGGCAAAATGCGGACAAGGGTTCCTTCGTCGGCTACTGGCAGGGTGAAGCCAACACCATCTTCGAAGTGCTGACCGAAAACGGACAGGACTTCATCATCCGCAACATCCACGGTGACCTCACCGCCAAAATCGAAGATGGCGAACTCCGCGGCAAGAACGACATGGACATGGCCTACTCCATGAAGGTCAAGGGCGATTCCGCCTACTACCTCTTCGCCGACATCACGACCGGTTACAAGAGGATTTCCAAGGACGAATACGACAAGATCTTCGCGACGCTCTCGAAGCCCGCGATCCAGTAAGCAGAACGGCCAATAGCCGCTCCGCTACTTTCCGTTCATCGTTTCGATAACGATTTGTTCAAGTGCCTTCTGGTTAGGCACTCCGCTCCATACACCCTTGATATAGCCTTCGCTGTCCAGGAGCATCAGCGTGGGTACGGCGCGTATCCCGTAACGGCGCCACAGATCCTTTGTTGCATCGCGGTATAGCGGATAAGGCGAGCGGTGCTGTTTTTCGTAGAACGCGTTCAGCGTCGAAAGGTTCTCGTCGGCAATACCGATGACCTCGAGTCCCTGGTTCCCGAGCTTCGCATAGATGCTCTCGAGTATGGGGAGCGTCTGGCGGCAGGGGCCGCACCAGGTCGCCCAGAAGTCGAGCAAGGTCGCCTTGGGCTTAGCCTTGCGCTTGTCGCCGTTCTGGTAGAAGTTCTTGCCGAATTCCGCCATCTTGCTTCCGATAGCCGAACCCGTAAGGCTGCTGATATCGTCGGGCCTGTCGGTAAGCTTCACCTTGAGGTTCTTCTTTTTTCCATCGCGCAAAATTTCGACCGCGACGGTCGAACCCGCCTTCGACGACGATATCACCGAAGTAATCTGGGACATGTCGTTGAGCGGCTTGCCCGCAAACCCGATGACCTTGTCACCCGCGACAATACCCGCGGCAACGCAGCCCGAACCGGGATGCACGCCCTTCACGTCGAGCGCAAGGTGGTTCTCATATTCCGTCTTCTTGAAAATAAGCCCGAGCCACGGGCCCGCAAAAGACGGGACAGCAAAAAACAGGATTGCAAAAAACGCGATTAGTCGAAACATCTAAACGACCCCTCTAGAAAAACAGAATGGAAAATCTCGCATGAAGGAAGAACCGAACCGGTTCCATATACGGTCCGACAATATTCATCTTCTCGTTTTCCTTCTCGACCGGATGCCCAGCGACAACGCTTCCGTAGAATTCGAATCGGCCGAAGAGATCGGCCTTCTTGAAAAAGAGCATATCGCGACCATAGCCAAAGGAAATCACCGGCGAAAAATACGTCTCGTCGTAATCGAGATAGAACGCCGACACAGCGAACTTCAGGTAGTCATCGTGTCCGCTGCGCATGAGCGAACCCTTGAAATACCAGTGGCAGTCCAAGCCGAACTCGAGAAAATCCGCGACAAACGGAACCGTACCATAGAGCCCGAGCGAAACATTCTTGTGCACCCTGTATTCGGCATCGAGACTCACGGAACCGTCGATGGACTTTAGGTAGTAAAGGAGCGAGGCTCCCCCGCCGAAAATAAACGAAGGCAGCGGCCGCTCGTCCTTGGAGGCGCCGTCCTCGATGGGCAGTCCCATGAAATCGTCCGCATGGCCCAAAGCTATGGCGAACAGGAGAACCGCTGCTGTTTTACGCAGGAAATTCATACAAACCAATCCCAAACACGCTACTTCTTCGGATTGCGGTCGTCGTACTCGCCGAGCGACTTGTATCCGTCATTCAGCATCGCATCCATGAGTTCATTGCGCATGGCATGCGCCGCCATCCAGCGGAAGGCGACCACGGAATAGCACTGCACGGCATCTACACCCATCTTGATGAGGTCATAAACCTTGTAGCCATGGTCTATGCCACCACAAGCGATGATGCTCATCTGCGGGTAGTGTTCGCGAATGTACTTCACGTTCCACACCATGTTCTCGAACAGCGGACGGCCCGACATTCCACCGCAGTCTCCGTCGGCACGAAGCGGCGTCAGGTCTTCGAACTTCGCGTTCACGGGCAGTTCGCTCAATTTCGCGGTCGGGTATGTATTCCCGATTACCACGCCATTCACTCCGGTGCGCACGAGCATATCCATGATGGATATCAGGTGGCGTTCCGAAAGGTCGGGGCTGAGTTTCGCGTATACGGCCTTGCGCAGTCCAAGCCCATTGCGGAAGTTCATGATTTCGGTAAAGATGCGTTCCGAGAAACTCATATCCAAATCGACGCGGGACTCGCCCGTATTGGGGCAGCTCACGTTGATTTCGATGTAGTCCGCCGCGCGGTAGGCAATCGAAAAACTTTCGATGATATCCTTCAGTTTTTCTTCGGGGTCAACAAGCCCCGGCGTCTCGGCGACAGAAATGCCGACGCAGAGTCCGGCCTTGTGCGCCTTCACGAGCTGCGCATCCACGCGCTTCGCGATGACATCGACACCCTCGTTGTTGAGGCCCATGCTGTTGTGGATGGCACGGTCTTCTTCCAAAAATCCTATGCGGGGCCTATGCGTGTTGCCTTCGCGGAAATGGCGAGTCGCAGTCCCTACGGTAATGCCGCCGAACCCGACGTTCGCATAATCCTTGATGCGTTCCGCCGTCTTGTTCGCACCCGCGGCCAAGATAATGGGACAGCCCAGGTAAAGCGAATTGCTGTGGTCCGAAAAAGTGATGACTCGGCGCAGCGGCTTGGTCAAATCCGGACGCCCGCCCATGAACGGAATGAACGGCGCGAAGCGCGCTACATACTTGAACGAATCATGGCGGAACTCCGGCGAATTGTGGAAGATCCGGCGGATAAGGGCAAGAACCTTGTCGCTAAAGCGCAAATAATATTCGTGGTTGATACAATCATTTCCCATATTATTTAAATTACAAAAAAAAAGAGGTCAAGATAATGAACCGCAACGTAGAAAACAGAATCCACGAGAATTTTCCCAAATACATCGAAGCCCTGAAACAGCTAGTCCGCATCCCTTCCATCAGTTTTGACAATTTTGACCAGAAGTTCGTGATGGACAGCGCAGAAGCCGTAAAGGCCATGTTTGCCGAAGCGGGCTTCACCAACATCCAGTTCCTGCTTCCGCCGAGCGGAAGGCCCACGGTCTACGCCGAGAGCCTAACCGGTGCCGACAAGCCGACCATCCTGCTCTACGCCCACCACGACGTGCAGCCCCCGATGCGCGAGGCCCTGTGGAAGAGCGCACCGTTCGAACCCGAAGTCCGCGGCGACAGGCTCTACGGACGCGGAACCGCCGACGACAAGGCGGGCATCATCACGCATATCGCCGCAGCGCAGCAAGTGCGCGAGCTGCTCGGGGACAAGGGACCGAACCTGAAATTCATCATCGAAGGCGAAGAGGAATCCGGCAGCGCCGGGTTCGAAGAAATCCTCGCAAAGCACGCGGAACTCCTCAAGTGCGACGCGGTGATCGTCGCCGACCTCGGGAACTTTGCAAAGGGAGTCCCCTCCATCACGACGACACTCCGCGGAATGAGCGCCGTGAACGTCACGCTCCGCAGCACCAAAACGCCGCTCCATTCCGGTAGCTGGTCGGGCCCGATTCCCGACCCCGCACAGGCGCTCTGCCGCATGATTGCATCGCTTACCGACGAACGCGGGAACATCGCCATTCCGCATTTCGAAGACGGGCTCGTGCCCCCCACCGAAGAAGAACTGCAGTCGTACCGCAGCCTCGGATACGGGGAAGCCAAGTTCCGCGAAGAAAGCGGTGTCTTGAACAAAGTAAGCCTTACCGTTCCCGACGAAGAAATCCTCGAATCGCTCTGGCGCAGGCCTTCCATCGTGGTGACCACGATGGAAGTGGGCAGCCGGACGAATGCGGGCAACGTTCTCCAGGATTGCGCCTACGCGAGAATCGGCATCCGGCTGGCCCCCGGCATGAATGCCGGCGCCTGCACCGACATGCTAGTGAACTTCCTGCGCCAAAACACGCCGAACGGACTCGAAATTTCAATCGACGTCGAAGACGGCGCGAACCCGTTCGTGACTGACATCGCCCACCCCTTCTTCAAGAAGATGAGCGACGCCATGAAGGAAGCCTACAGGACCGAGCCGAAATTCATCGGCTGCGGGGCCAGCATCCCCGGCGCGGAGCTCTTCCGCAAGACCTTCGGGGACATTCCTATCCTGCTCACCGGCCTCGAAGACCCGGAATGTGCGGCCCACGGCGAAAACGAGAGCCTCTATTTGCCCGATTTCGAGGCAGGAATCACCGCAGAAACACTATTTTTCATCTCGCTGGCCTAAAAACACCCAAAAAATGCACGCTTAACCGCTATAGGCAGAACTTTCCGTACAAAGCATATGCTATATTGAGAAGGTATGGATAAGAAACTGGTTGTACTGACGGGCGCAGGAATCAGCGCCGAATCCGGACTTCGCACATTCCGCGGAAACGACGGGATGTGGGAGCACGAGAACATCGAGGACGTCTGCACGCCCGGTGCCCTCCGTCGCGACCCGAAGCGCGTGATGGATTTCTACAACTTCTTGCGCAAGGGCCTCCCCGAGCACAAGCCGAATGCCGCCCACCTCGCGCTCGCCGAACTCGAAAAGCGCCTGGGCGACCGCTTTTTGCTCGTGACCCAGAACGTTGACGACCTGCATGAGCGGGCCGGCAGCAAGCGCGTACTCCATATGCATGGCGACCTGATGAAACTCCGCTGCATACAGGACCCTGAACATGAATTCATGTTCGACGGCGAGGAAACTCCCGAAACCAAGTGTCCGTTCTGCGGTGCAGGTACGCGCCCCGATATCGTTTTCTTCGAGGAAGTCCCGCTCTACATGGACCAGATACAGGACGCCCTGCGTGACTGCGACGAGTTCGTGTATATCGGTACCAGCAGCGTGGTCTACCCCGCGGCCGGTTTCAAGAATTACGCCAAGCGCTTCGGCGCGAAGGTAACCTGCCTCAACCTCGAGATTCCCGCCCACGACCCGGATACCGACGTGTTCATTCAGGGCAAGGCGACCGAAATCGTGCCCAAGTGGTGCGAAAAGTTTGAGTAAAGAAATGCGCAGCCGATGCGCAACATGATTAATTTGTACAAAATGCCGCGAATCAGCGAATCCGAAGCCCTTGACCTGTTTTTAAACGCCCCGCTCGACGAACTCTGCGCACGCGCGAACGCCGAAAAAGAACGCCTGCACGGCAAGTCCGTATACTGGGTAAACAACCGCCAAATTAACTACACGAACGTGTGCGTATTGCACTGCAAGTTCTGCGCCTTCTCGAAAATCAAGAAGGACAGCCCCACCGCATACGACTGGGATTACGATACCATCCGGAACAAGGCAGCCGAAGCAATTGCCGGAGGCGCACGCGAGTTGCACATTGTAGGCGGGCTCCACCCCGACCATCCTTTTGACTATTACATCGACATGCTGCGAAAGCTCCGTGGGGAATTCCCGAAGGTAAACCTGAAGGCGTTTACCGCGGTCGAGATTTGCCACTTCGCAAAAATTTCCGGACAGACGCCCGACCAGATCATGGCGACCCTCAAGGACGCGGGCCTGGACGCCCTCCCCGGAGGCGGCGCCGAAATCCTCGTGCAGAGCGTGCGCGACCAGATTTGCCCCGGCAAGGAAACTGGAGAGGAATGGCTCGAAGTGCACCGCGCCGCGCACAAGCTCGGAATCCCGACGAACGCCACCATGCTCTTCGGGCATATCGAAAAGCCCGAGGACCGCATCGCCCATATGAAGATGCTGCGCGACTTGCAAGATGAAGCGCCCGGATTCTTCGCGTTCATCCCGCTCGTGTACCATCCGGAACACAACGCACTGCACAAGATTGTCCCGAACATCACGAGCGAAGAAGACATTCTGCGCACGGTCGCTGTCGCAAGGCTATTCCTCGACAACTTCCCGCATATCAAGGCCTACTGGATTCAGATGGGCATCGAGACCGCCATGAAGGCGCTCCATTCCGGAGCCTCCGACCTGGACGGAACAATTATCGAGGAAAAAATTACGCACGCCGCCGGCGCCACCGTGCCCGTGGGCATGAGCCCCGATCGCATGAAGTCGCTTATTGTAAACGAAGGCCTAGTCCCCGTCGAACGCGACGCTTTATATGAACAATTTTCTTAACGAAAATCGTTCTTTAGACTAGGAGAGGCTCCGCCCCTCCTAAAACCTTCCTTTCCCAGATGCATTTTTTTCTTAATGAAAATCGTTCCCCCCATACCCTTTTTCGGTTATTTTATCAGGAATATTGCACATTGCACACCCCTTTCTCTCTGATCTTCATATATTGAGAGAATGATGTCGTGTACCCGAATTTTATCAGCCATCTTGATTCTCGCAGCGTTTTCGCTTGCCCAAGGCATCGGTTCCGAAAAAGTCAATTTCAACAAAATGAAAGTGAACCCTGCCGAAATGCAGAGCGAGCTGAACACGCGCGAAGACTTGCTGCAGGCCTTAAAGACGGGCAATACGACCAAGGTCGACAGCGCCCTTCACGTTCTGTCGTACGAAAAGATTCCAGAATCGGCGATAGACAGTCTGGAAATTCTCCAAATCAACTTGATAATGGGGCGTTACGACTTGGCAGTCCCGCAGCTTGCAAACATCCTTATGAAAAAGGACAAGAAAGTCCGTTATTCCTTTGCCAACGATTCCCTATTCCATTATCTCAGAAATGAGACACGATTTGCCGCCCATTACAGAGACCGTCCATACGACCGAGACCGCAGAGAGAGACTCAAAAAAGCAAAAAAATACATGACCGAAGCGGCACAAGCGAACTTAAAGCAGGAATATAAAGATCTCGCTTCTATCCTTGCGGATTTGCTCCCCTATTATGAATTTTCGGATAAGGGTCAATGGATATATCTCAGCACCGTATTCAATGGCATCAGTACAGACAGCCTTGCCAATATTGTTGCAGTACGAACAGAAGATTGGGTGAATTATCATCAAGAAATGGACACGGTTGGCGTATTGTCGCTGTTCGAAAAAATGCGAGCGTTCTACAAGAAGTATCCGGAATCGGAGTATTCCGACTGGATATACCAGAAAATAACGAGCCTCAATAAACACGTAGAAGGTTACAAGCGGTACAGGAATTACTATTTAGACAAACTTTATACCGGTGGCTTGGGACTTGAAGCCTTTATAGGAAGTTCAGCGGCTCTTGTAGTCGGCATTCCCTTACAATACTCACGATTCATCCTCACTCCGTCGTATATATATGACAATAACTCATATAGAACAAGAGACGGTTCAAGAATTGAGGCCAATAATCTTGACAATTTCTTCGTTACGGCCGGTTTTGATGCGTTCGAAAACAAATGGTTTAAAATCCAACCCTTTATCGGCGGATACGAATTTTTCACGACGGGCTTACAAGCAGATTTCCGATTCTGGATGTCAAAAACCCTCGGAAGCGAATTCCATGATGGGACATACCTATCCCTTAAGTTCCGCTATATGGGAATCTATTACACCTCCGAAAAAACGACAGAAAACGCAATCGCAGAAGACGATCGAACAAAAGAAAAAAAATGGGGCAACTGGTTCTTTGCGGGCATAGGCGTCCATTTCTGGTAGAGTGATTTGTTTTTTTGCCGAAATCTTCATATATTGAGAGTATGAAATTGTATACCCGTATTTTATCCGTACTCCTGCTGTTTGTAGCGTTTTCCTTCGCCAACATAACGCAGGATTCCTCCGTCAATCGTTTCGACAAGCTCAACGACCTTGCCGTCACAGACAATTCCACCATTGCGGCAACGGCCGATTCCAGCGCCTTGAATTCTACCGATAGCGCAGCTGCCTCCAAAATAACAACCGGCAAAAAACGTGCCGTCTGGATCAAGCTGGAAGGCGACGTGGAACCCTCCATGTACGACTTCTGCGCCCGCGCCATCGCCGACGCCCTCAAGGAAAATCCGGATTACATCGTATTCGAAATCAACACCTTCGGAGGACGCCTCGACGCCGCCTTCGACCTGGTCGATACCATCATGGCGGTCAAGGGCCCCGAGACTATCGCCCTCGTGAAGAAGAAGGCCATCAGTGCAGGTAGCCTCATCGCTCTCGCCTGCAAAAAGCTCTACATGCTCGAAGCGACCACCATCGGCGACTGCGCCCCCATCGTGCAGGGCGGCGACGGCACACCGCAAATCGTCGGCGAAAAGATTCAATCCCCGCTCCGCGCCAAGTTCAGGAACCTCGCCCAGCGTAACGGCTATCCCGAGCTCCTGAGTTCCTCGTTCGTGACTCCGGAACTCGAAGTCCTCGAACTCACCGCCAAACTCGACAAGGGCAAGAAGACGGAACGCGACACGACGTTGATTATCGAGGGGCAAAAGTACGCCGTCCTCGACAGCGCCGAAAAGAAGTTCTGGGGCGCACCGAAAATTCTCGTGAAGAAAGGCGAACTCTTGACCATGACCGACAAGGAAGCCATGGAACTCGGGTTCTCCAAGGGAACGTTCAAGGACCGCAGCGAATTCGAAACGACGCTCGCCATCGAGAATGCGCGCGAAGTCGAAACCACGCTTGGCGAAGACATCGCCTCCGCTATCGCGGCCATTTCGGGCATCTTGCTGATTCTCGGTTTCGGAGCCCTCTACATCGAGTTCAAGACACCCGGCTTCGGGCTGTTCGGCATTATCGGCATCATTCTCGTCGCCATCGTGTTCCTCGGGCAGTTCGCCCCGCAACTCGACGGCTACATTCCCGCAATCCTCCTCGTCGCGGGCGTAGTGCTTTTCCTCGTCGAAATATTCGTCATGCCCGGGACATTCCTGTTTGGCATCGGCGGCATCATCTGCATGATAATCGCGCTTGCGATGTCGTTCTCGCCGGCGGAGATGCCTGAGTTCGTGCCCGAAACTGTCGAGACCTCGTTCGACGCTACCCCATGGCTATTCGGCCTGCTATACATGCTATGCTGCGCGGCGATTGCGCTCGTATTTCCGATTGCCGCAAGCAAGTACCTGATTCCGCTTCTCCCCGAAGGCTGGACTCCCATGCTCAAGGAGGACCTCGAGACTGCGGCCTCCCCCACTGAAGCCGTGCAGGAAGTCAATGTCGGCGATGTAGGACTTGCAAAGACCTTCCTCCGCCCCGTAGGCCAGGCGAGCTTCACCATGCCCGACGGTTCAACCAAGCTGTTCGACGTGCAGACACACGGCGAGATTATCGAGGCGAACACCCCCGTAAAGGTAGAATCCGTACAGGAAGGCCATATCTGGGTGGGCGCAGCAAACGAATAACCGCCCTACTTGTGCGGGTTTGTCGATAGGTACATGCGGATGACATCCATCTGCTGCGGAGTAAATGTCACATTAGTTTCATCGGACTGCTGCGGATACATAATGTCACCCAATTCCATCGTATGATCCAGCCCAAAGAAATGGCCCAATTCATGTATGGCGACATTGCCTATTGTCTGCGATGACAGCGTAAATTTGCCGGACTCATAATGAGTCGCCAGAGTCACATGACTGGCCCCCCATTCCGATCCGTCATAATAAATCGTTCCCGGCTTGGGAGAAAAGCCCAAGGACGATTCGTTCTCATTTACAATATAGTATCCCAGAACCAGCATCATCTCTCCCTCGTGACCGGGCCAATGTCCCAATTCAAACAGCGGGTCGTCATCGTTCGAACTCGCATGAGGCACAATGTAGGGCTCGTCTTTCGCGAAGTTCTTGCCAACAGTCGGGTGGTCCTTTGCATACAGGATATTGATATTGCGGGCATGAATCCCGCCCGGATTGAGGGCCTGATTCAAGCGCGCTAAAATCCTTTCGGAGACTTCTTCTATGGAAGCCTTGTCACTTGTACCCATGAACTTCCCAACAACGACAAGGTTCACATCAAAATCAAGTGGCCACACCTTATCGCTGTCAAAAACCGATACGTTTTTCACCTTCCCCGTATATGCGGAAGTGTCGCTATTGTACAGAGCAAGCGCGGTAAACCATTCTCCCGGATTGATTTCATCCATGTCTATCGGATAGTACCACCGCCCCTCTTTTTCGATACCCTTGACAAAACATTCTATACTTGCGGAAAACGTAGATACCTTGAGTATCGGCGGAGCATTCCCGTTCTTGTCCATACTGAAGACATAACGATTCGACTTCGAATTTTCAAAATGGAAATAAATACTGTCGGAAGCCGGAAGAATTTTATTTAGATAAAGATACTTTCCCCACCGGATTTCGAACGAATCCCGGACTTCGGGTTCGTATTCGACAGAATCAAACATGTCCTCGAAGAAATAAGGAACATATTTCCATTCCTTAAATGTCCAGCCACCGTCAACATAAGAATGGGTAAAGCCGACCTCGTAGTCCAATTCGGTACAATCACCATCTCCCGAAACGCATGGATTAGAAATCACACGCGAACATCCGGACGCAAAAAGGGAAAATGCGAACAGCAACAGTACAAAATTCAATTTTTGTCGCATTTTTTTCCTTTTTTGGCGGTTAATACCTATATACCCTTTCCAATATAATCTCTAATTCCACACAAAATACGGGAAATCGGAAATTTTCCGAAAAGGCTTTCCAAAAAGACCCAAAAACCGGTCTTTTTTCTGAAAAAAAAGTATATTAGTTTAGGTTATTTCAAATTGGAGAAAACTAATGGATACTCTTCTCATCGTTGGAATCATTATCGCGGCGATTGCCGTCATCATCCTGCTCGCCTTCGTAGGCAAGTTCTTCAGCCTCTGGCTGCAGGCATTGTTCTCCAGGGCGAACGTGAGCATTTTCCAGCTCATCGGAATGCGCCTGCGTAAGGTGCCGCCCCAGGTGATTGTGGAAGCCCGCATTTTGAGCTGCAAGGCCGGCCTTCCCGTCGACACGAACCTGCTCGAAGCCCACTACCTTTCCCGCGGTAACGTGCTCCGCGTGATCCAGGCCCTCATCGCCGCAAACAAGGCGAACATCAAGCTCGACTTCAAGGAAGCCGCCGCCATCGACCTCGCCGGCCGTAACGTGCTCGAAGCCGTGCAGATGTCCGTGAACCCGAAGGTCATCACGACCCCGAAGGTTTCCGCCGTGGCCCTCGACGGTATCCAGCTGCATGCCGTGACCCGTATTACCGTGCGCGCCAGCATCCAGAAGCTCGTCGGTGGCGCCGGCGAAGATACCGTGATTGCCCGTGTGGGTGAAGGCATCGTGTCTTCCATCGGTTCTGCGAAGAGCCACAAGGACGTGCTCGAGAACCCGAACATGATTTCCAAGAAGGTGCTCGCCTCCGGCCTCGATGCCGGTACCGCATTCGAAATCCTTTCCATCGACATCGCCGACGTGGATGTGGGCCAGAACATCGGTGCTATCCTCGAGACCGACCGTGCCGAAGCCGACAAGAAGATTGCACAGGCAAAGGCAGAAGAACGCCGCGCCATGGCTTATGCCGCCGAACAGGAAATGAAGGCGAAGGTCATGGAAATGAAAGCCAAGCTCGTCGAAGCCGAAGCCCAGATTCCGATGGCCATGGCATCCGCACTGCGCGACGGCAAGCTCGGCGTGATGGACTACTACAACCTCAAGAATATCGAAGCCGACACGCAGATGCGCAAGGAAATCGGAGCTGCTCCGGAAGCGAAGTAGTAAATGGAAGGCTTACTCATACTCATCGGCGTCTGGCTTCTTGATGTTGTCATCAAGAAGGTTGCTGCGAACAGGAAAAAGCAGCAACAGATGCCGCAGTACCAGCCGAGCAACGATGCAGATGAAGACGAAAGCGAAATCGAGTCCCAGGAATCGGAGCCGCAGTTTGCACCTCCGCGTTCCTTGCAGGATTTGATTCGCCAGTTCGAAAATGCACAGAACGAAGCCGAGCAGGGAAACATCGAGCCGCCCACACCGCCGGCACCGCAGCCGCAGTATAGTGACGAACCGTTAACCTTCCGCGATATCGCAGAAGAGGTAATCGAACTCGACGTCGTCGATATGGAATTTCTGAAAGACCAATTCGACCTGACGGAGGGAGAAGCTATTACGATGCTCGCTGAACTCCAGAAGTACCGTATTATCGGGCGCGACATGGGTGACGGCGAGTACGACGTGCTGGTGCACGACCTCATCGAGTTGAACAATCTCCTCAATCACGATAAACCCTCGCAGGAGCAGATACTCGAAGAAGCCGAAACCGAGGAAGACGACGGTCTCCACCAGGAACTGGAACGCCAGCGCAAGCTGAACGAACTAGAAGACCGCGCCAGATCGGCACGCGAATCTGCGGCCTCTTCTTCCGATATTGACGCGATCGAAGATCCAAACGCTTCGGACGACGGAACGGTTGTTGTCGCGCGGCGCGCTCCGCTTGTTTCCACAAGGAACATCGCCGACGTGCGCAAGGGATTCATCTGGGCGAAAGTCTTGGACGAGCCCCGATTCAAGCGCCGCTGGAGCATGCAATACCGCTAGGTACAGCATTTTTCCACATCGAAGCCTCCCCCGCAGGGAGGCTTTTTTATCTTCATATGAAACATTTTCTGAACTGAAGATAAATTATTTGAAACCAAAGAACTTTCTGTCAATAAAAATTATATATTACCTTTCTAAGAAAGAAGGAGGTTTCAAATGCGCAATTTTTTTCGCAAAATTCTCGGTAAAATACTCGCTTTCCTGAGCGCAGTTTTCTGGAGCAGGCGTTACAGGCTGGCCAGCATCATCACATCTTCATTCGCATTGCAGGCATTCTCGTGCACCTACGGTTCCCCCGACGATGTCGAACACTCCTGCCATGGCCTAGAATTCCAGTTGCAACATGAAAGCAACCCGTACTATTCGGAATGCGAACAGAAAATCGTAGACCAACTCGTCCTGGCCAATCGTGTAAAGGAGCAATACGGAGAAAACTCCAACGAGTACATCTCGCAATGGAACGAATCGCTCCGTACAGCCCGAAATATTGCAGAAACGTGCGAAATGAGCACTCTCAAGATAGACGGCACGGTCTCGTGCTACGATTAGGCGTCAGACTCTGTAGCGTTCACGCATATTTTCTATTTTGATAGCGATGGACCAGAAAGATTTTGACCTTACCCGCTATTTTGAACTAAAAAAACAACTCGAAGAAGCTAGCCGCCTTTACTACAAAGACGGCTTCTCCCCCATGAGCGACCAGGATTTCGACTTCGGGCTCAAGGAGATGGAAGCTCTCGAGGCGAAGTATCCGGAACTGCGCGGCAAGGATTCCCTGACCCAGCGCGTGGGCAGCGACCTCACGAACGACTTTGCGAAGGTCACGCATGCCGTGCCGATGCTCAGCATCGCGAACGTGTACAGCGCCGAAGAAATGGCGGAATTCGTGAAGGCGGCCGAGGACGGAATTGCGGAAATAGACGCATCGGCATTGAGAGGCGCCGGAGAAAACCGCGCGGCCAAGAAATGGATTTGCGAGAGGAAAATAGACGGGGTAAGTCTCTCCATCGTATATGAGAATGGGCGCTTGAAACAGGCGGCTACCCGCGGCGACGGCGTGCAGGGAGATGATGTGACCCTGAACGCGCTCACAATCGCGGACATTCCCGAAACGCTCGACGCGAAGAAGCTGAAAATCGACCCGAGCGAGATCCCGCAGGGAACTTTTGAAGTCCGCGGCGAAGTGTACATGGAACGCGAGGCTTTCGAGCGATTGAACGAGCAGTTCGTCTTGGAAGGCAAGAAGATTTTCCAGAACCCGCGCAACACCGTCTCGGGTTCGCTCAAGCTCAAGAGCGTCGCCGAATGCAAGACGCGCCCGATGCGCTTCTTCGCCTACCACATTCCGCAGAGCAACAACGCGACACACGAAGAGAACCTGAAACAGCTGAAAAAGCTCGGGTTCCACACGAACGACTTCTGGAAGGCGGATTCCGTCGACGAAATCATGAAGATTTCCGAAGACATCGGTGCGAGCCGCGACAGCCTTCCCTTCGAAATTGACGGCATGGTCGTGAAACTCAACGACCTCGCCATGCAACGGGAACTCGGTACCACGAGCAAGAGCCCGCGCTGGGCTATCGCCTACAAGTTCAAGGCCGAGCGCGCCTACACGCCGCTCCTTTCCGTGGAATTTCAGGTCGGTCGCACCGGTGCGGTCACGCCCGTGGCGAACCTTGCACCCGTGCGCCTCGCAGGCACCACCGTCAAGCGCGCCACCCTCCACAACTTCGACGAAGTCGCCCGCCTGGATCTCCACTTCGGCGACACCGTCGGCGTCGAGAAGGGCGGCGAAATCATCCCGAAGATTACCGACGTAAAAAAGGAACTTCGCCCGGCCGGGGCCGTCCCCGTGACCGCCCCTGAAAAATGCCCCGTATGCGGAGAGCCGCTCACCCACATCGACGGTGAAGTCATCCTCCGCTGCGAAAACATGCACTGCCAAGCGCAGGTACAATGCCTGTTCGAGCATTTCGTGAGCCGCGAGGCCATGAACATCGAAAATCTCGGCCCTGCCCTTATCGCAAGCCTCATCGCCACGGGTAAAATCAAGCGCATTCCCGACCTGTACCGCCTCACCATCGAGGACCTGGAATCGCAGGAACGCATGGCCAAGAAGAGCGCAAAGAACGTGTACGACGCCATCGCCGCCTCCAAGGAAAAGAGCCTCGAAAACCTGCTGCACGGCCTCGGCATCCGCTTCGTGGGCCGCACCAGCGCGAGAAACCTCGCCAAACACTTCCGCACGCTGGATAAAATCCGCACGGCGACCGTCGAAGATTTGCAAAACGTGAATGACGTGGGCGAACGCATCGGAAAATCCGTTTACGACTTTTTCCACACGGAACGCTACACGCAGGAAATCGACGAACTCGTAGAACTCGGGTGCCCCACCGAATTCAAGGGCGTCGTGAAGACGCTGTTCCAAGGGCAGACCGCAGTCATTACGGGAACGCTCCCGAACATGGACCGCGACGAAGCCCGCAAGCTCATCGAAGAAAACGGCGGCAAGGTATCGGGTTCCGTAAGCAAGAAGACGAGCTGGGTCTTGGCCGGTGAAGCCGCCGGAAGCAAGCTCACGAAGGCGAACGAGCTCGGCATTCCCGTGCACGACGAAGCGTGGCTTTTGGAGCAGATCGCGAACGCGGGCAGCGATTCGGGAGACAATGCAAATGAGGGCAACGAGACGCCCGCAACATCCCCCGCCAGCGACAAGAGCGACGCGAGTAGCGAAACAAAGAATCGCGCCGGCAAAACCGACGCGAACGGACAAATCAGTTTATTCTAGACCTTAGGGGGCCGGCGCAGTTTGTGCCGGCGCAGTCCCAGCCGGTGCGGCGCTATCTGGAGTGGCACTCAACGCTTTTAAAGCGCCTTCCGCATTTGCCGCACCTTCAGCCTTCTTCGGTGGAGCCGTATTCTTCACGCAGCGCACCGAAATGGCCATATTGTCGAAATCTTCGGCCTGCATCACCTCGTCACGCGCATTGATGAGGTTCCAGTATCCGGCGCCCGTTCCATCATATCCGCCGGTTGTTTCCCAGAAATACGTGCTAGAACCCAGATCCATGAATTCGCCATCGTTGTAACGCACGCCCGAAGGTATCGCATTGAACCCGGACGCTTCCGTAATCGGCGCGCCCCCGCGATTCCAGCCTTCACGCGTCTTCAAGGCAGAAGCCACGCTACCCTTGCCCATTCTCTGGACCGCCGCCATAAGCGTTCTCCAGTCGTTACGCGATGGGATATGCCATCCATCGGGGCACACGCCCTGGTGCTCTTCCTGCACGGCGCCTTCCACGGGATTCGCGATGAAATCTTCCGGCAATCTCATCGCCACATGCCACGGGTAGAGCCTCCCGTAATTGCGGCAGCGGATGTCCTTGTTCTCATAGCAGAAGCTGCCGGGAGCCGCAAAGCGCAGGTTCTCCGCCATCCAGCGGACACCGCCGATTTCGACCGTCTTGTATCGGTTCTCGTCGCGCACATCGGCAATAGCGGCACTGTCATAGATTTCGTCATCTCCGGGCGGGTCCATCAGGCAGCGCACCGGGAATGCCGCCGACTTGGCCGTACTGTCGCGGAAGAAGTCATCGTTGTCGTAACGCAACGACCAATACATCACCGTCTGGGAATCGACTTCGGCAGTGCTCCAGAACCCGGACGAGGAATCCATTCCCGTATAGCCCGCTCTCGGAATCAGGTAGCCGCTCGGCAAGGCGTTGAAGCCGAAACCATTTTCACCCGGCATGGAATTTTCCGTTTCGATCCATATGCCACGCGTTTTCAAGTTCGTACCTACGGCGACTGCATCGTCTATATCTTGCAGGTAGGCACTCAAGCGTTCGAAATCGTAAATGCTCGGCAGGTGCCAGCCCACGGGGCATACACCGCGATGGACGCGCTTTATGGAATCACGCGCCGGCTTTTCCTCCAAGTTCTTCGAGAATTTCATGGCGGCAGTCCACGTGTAGAGGCGCCCATACTTTGCGCAATTCAAAGGCAAGCCTTTATAGCAGAAACTGCCCGGCACATCCACATCCAGGTTTTTCGCCATCCAGACCTGATCGCCAATATGAATTGCGAGAATATCGTTGTTCTGCACCTTCATGAGTTCCGGCTTTACGACAACAGGCGGCGGAGGCGGTTCCTTGATTTCGTACAGTTTGTCTTCTACGCAACGCACCGAGACGGCATTGTCCTTCGCGTCGTACACCTTGTCCAATGTTCTCGAATCGTAAGCAAGGCGCCAGAAGTATGCGCCATAGGCATCAAACTCGTTCGAAGCCCAGAACTGGGTCGAAGCCCCCTTGTCCATAAATTCACCGACATAATGCTTTTCGCCCGCAGGCAACGCATTAAACCCGAATTCGTCGCTTCCCGCCGGCAATCTCAGTTCGCGGTCCCAGCCTTCCTTCGACTTGAGGCTGATGCCCACACCGTCGCTCCGGCCCTTCTTGCCGACGAAATACTTCATTTTCTTCCATTCCTTGTTGCTCGGGATATGCCAGCCCGCCGGGCAAACATCGTGCACGCGCTTCTTGAGTTTGGTTATGGAAGTCGAATTGTAGTAGTCCACAAGCCTCATGGCCGCAGCCCACGTGTAGAGGCGGCCGTATTCACGGCAGTTGGACTCCTGCTTGTTATAGCAGAGCGTCCCCTTCAAATTAAACCGCAGGTTCTCCGCCATCCAGCGCTGGTCGCCAATCTGTACCGTCTTGTAGACCTGTTTATCGCGCGAATCAACCAGGTCCGGCATCGGATTGACCTCGGCAAAAGCCACCGAGGCCGAGAAAACCATTACTAAAAAAAAGGGAAAATATCGCATCATAGTAAATAAAATAATTCCATTTTCAAAAAAACGGACAAGCGATATTCCCAAAAAGGTATTCCAAACTGCAAAAAAAAGAACCCACCGTTAGGTGAGTTCCTTTTAGTACCCCCAAGCGGACTCGAACCGCTGTTGCGGGAATGAGAATCCCGAGTCCTGGGCCACTAGACGATGGGGGCGTCAAGCGGGCTCAAATATAGCAAAGCCCGCTAGTTTCGTCAATCCCTGTAGAACAGGTCGAGATTGCTTTCAACCGGAGTCGACTTTTCGATATTGCTGATGAATCCGTTGAACATTGTCATCGAAGCAAAGCGACCAGCGCTTTCGACTTCCTGCTTCACAGCGGTTTCGATAGCCGCATCGTCAGCAACAATCTTGTTGTTCACGCGCACCATCACGGCACCATTATCGGTCTCGATGACGGGGCCCCATTCGCCGACCTTCTGGCCGTTGAGAACCTTGTACAAAGCAGAGCTGCCGTAACCGAAGCCATTCACGTAACCTTCGGCGGAAGCCTTCATGTTCTGAATGGTGACCTTTTCGACAGTAACCGGAGTGGCAGTGGAATCACCCTCTACCGGAGCCTTCCAAGCCTTGACCTTGTCTGCAACGGAGTTCAGGTAGATGCCTGCGGCATTCGCAGACTTCTTGGCCCTCAGAGCGGTCTTGATGGATTCGAAGTACATATCGAAATCGCGGTCGCCGGCCTTGAGTTCCTTGACCTTGTTGGCGAGCACGACGAACTTCGCATTGCGGAGCACCGGAGAAACGTTGCCAGCTTCTTCAGGAAGGTTTTCGTTGGGCCATGCGAAGGAGGTAAGGCCCTTCAGGTAACCGAGATCGGCGATAGAGCCGTTGCGGTCAACCCATCCGGATTCCTTGACTTCGAGGTTCTTTTCCTTGGCGGCAGCAGCAAAATCCTTGCCGGCAGCGACATCGTTCTTGATGCCCGTAAGGATCTTTTCGAGGCTGTCAATCGTTTCGGAAGAAGCGTTGACCACAAGCAGGATGTGACCGACGTCGGCGGTAACCTTGCCGGTAGAATCGGTGGACTTGCCAAAGCACTTGATGATGTGGTAGCCATACTGCGTCTTGACCGGTTCGGAAACTGCACCGGAATCGAGAGCGAGGGCAGCCTTTTCGAATTCAGGAACGTACACGCCCAGGCCGGCAGGCTGCGGAAGCACACCGCCGTTTTCGGCGCTGCTCGGGTCTTCAGAAGAGATACGGGCCATTTCTTCGAAGGTGGCCGTAGAAGACGTATCGGCGAGCTGGAAGTAGATGGTCATCGCATATTCGCGAACGCGCTCGTCATCGGCGGCGGTAGCGGCGACAGGGATAGACACATACTGGAACTTGGCGGCATCGTTTTCCACAAAGAAGCTGTCGCTGTGGGCATTGAAGTAACCCTTGACCATCGCGGTATCAACCACGTCTTCGGCCACGGCGAAATCGTTGTTGGAAGCGAAAGCGACATCGATGTCGAAATCAGTCAGGCGGCGGTCGATAGCCCACTTGGCTTCGAGGGTCGTCGGGTGGACACCCGCACCAACCAGCATCTGAAGTTGCTTGACCGGAATATTATTGTTCTTCATTTCTTCTTCAAGCTGAAGCATCATGCTCCATTTGAAGGCTTCCGGCGTTTCGAGCCAAGCTTCGAAGTCTTCCTTAGTTGCTGTCGTATCGGTGACGAACTTCGGGAGGCCTGCGATGTAGGCCTGGCTACGCTGCATCAGTTCTTCCTGGGAAGAGGCCTGCTGCTGGATTACGCTGAGCCTGTACTGGGCTTCCTGAATCACGCGAGCGCGGACGACTTCGAAATTGTTCTTGAATTCGGACTTGAGTTCGGCGACCGAGGCTGCCAGTCCGGCCTTTTCGATCTGTTCGTCCAGAAGAATCTGGCGGACGAAAGAACGGAAAATGTCGTTGCGAAGCTGTGCATACTGCTCGTCTTCAAGGCGCTGATTCTGGAACTGGTTCTGTTGCACCATTTTGAAACGAGAATCAAATTCCGAGTACGAAATCTTGCGGTCGTTCACGACACCGACAGGATAACTCTGCGCACCCTTCGGAACACGGTCCATTGCCAACAGGCCCACGACAATACCTGCCGCGAAAATAACAATAACCCACTTGGCCTTTTCATTTATCCACGTTAACATAGAGTAGACTCCATTAAAATTTGTCGGAGCAAAATTTAGCAATAAATTCCAAAACCATTTATTTTGAATTGAAATAATGCCGAAATAGCGCTTTTTTTCTATCTATTGGTCATTCAAAAATAAAAGTTTCTCAACGGAGACATCGCATGTACGATATTTTGGTCCTCGGTGCAGGAATTTCCGGCCTAAGTGCAGCCATACACGCCGCCGAAAAAGGCCTCTCAGTAGTCATCCTCACCAAGGGCGCGAAGCCCGACGGATCCTCCAACTACGCTCAGGGCGGCATAGCCACCGTCACCGAAAAAACAGACAAGTTCAAGTTCCATATCGACGACACGCTCGAAGCTGGCGCCGGCCTCTGCAAAAAGGAACCGGTGAACATCCTCACCAAGAGCGGCCCCGACACCATCAGGCAGCTCGTCAAGTGGGGCGTGCAGTTCACTCCCTCGCCCGTCGACAAGACCCAGTTCGACCTGCACCTCGAAGGCGGCCACAGCCACCACCGCATCCTGCATGCGGCCGACCTCACCGGCAAGGAAATCATGCGTGCGCTGCTGTGCGAACTGCACAAGCACAAGAACATCCATTATATAGAGAACTGCTACATCAAGGACCTCATCTGCAAGGGCGAAGGCAAGGCGAAGCGCTGCGTGGGCGCAAAGATCATCCACCAGAAAACCGGCCTGGTCGAGAACCTCTATGCGAAGGCCTCCATCCTCTCTACCGGCGGTGCCGGGCGCATCTGGCAGTACACCGTCTGCCCGCACGACAGCTGCGGTGACGGCATGGCGATTGCGGCACGCGCAGGGGCTGCCCTCCAGGATATCGAGTTCATGCAGTTCCACCCGACCAGTCTCTACGCACCGAGCCTCAAGAAGCCGTTCCTGATCTCGGAAGCGGTACGCGGTTTCGGCGGCATCCTCAAGAACGACAAGGGCGAAGAATTCATGAACCAGGTGCACCCGTTGCACTCGCTCGCGCCCCGCGACATCGTGGCCCGCGCCATACACAGCGAAATGCAGCGCCTCGGCAAGCCGAACATGTTCATCGACCTCTCGGGCCGTACCCCGAAGGATATCAAGAGCCACTTCCCGAACATCTACGCGAAGTGCCTCGACGCAGGTATCGACATCACGAAGGAATGGATTCCCGTGGTGCCTGCCGCACATTACATGTGCGGTGGCGTACTGGTCGACACCTGGTCCAGAACCGAGATTAACGGCCTGTACGCCTGCGGCGAAGTCGCCGCGACAGGCGTCCACGGTGCAAACCGCCTGGCCAGCAACTCCCTCCTGGAAAGCGTCGTTTTCGCCATCCGCGCCGTAGACAACATCTGCGACAGCGGGCTCCTGAAAGACAAGATTAGCACTTCGAAGGCAAGCAAGACGGAACGCGTCACCTTCACGAAGGCCGCCTACTGGCGCAAGCGCAAGAAAATCCTGCAAGACATGATGTGGACGCACTGCGGAATCGTGCGCACGGTCGCGGGCCTGAACCAGGGCCTCAAGGTTATCGAAGGTCTCGAAAGCGACGTGCAGGCCGCCATCAAGAACAAGGAAACGGAGAACTTCCACTTCATCGAGTTCCTGAACGCGCTGCAGGTTTCCAAGATGATTCTCATCGCGGCCCTCCACCGCAAGGAATCCCGCGGGCTGCACTACATTCTCGACTACCCGAATCTGGACCCGAAGACGAAGCACCATACCATCTATCTGGATGGGAAAAACAAGTAATTGGTCGCTAGTTATTGGTTGTTGGTCTCTGGTTATTAGTTATTAGTTACTAGAATTTAAGGACGACAAGAGGTTTATCGCGGGATAGTTTAGCAATGGCGACGACGAAGAAACAGACAAAGGATGCCCTCCCGAAAAAAATCGGAGGCTACACCCCGACGCAGATGCTCGGGCATGGCGCCATGGGCAATGTCTGGCTCTGCCACGACGAATCGCTCGACCGCATGGTCATCGTGAAGCAGATGGTCCCGAAACTTCTGGACCAGGATTCCTTTATTCTGCGCTTCCAGCAGGAGGCGACCATCCTCGCCCACCTGAACCACCCCGCCATCGTCGTGCCCTACGCCCTCTGGAAGGAGAGCGACGGCCAGCTTTCGCTTTCCATGGAATTCGTGATGGGCAAGAACCTCCGCGAAATTCTGGATGTATGCAAGCAGCCGCCCGTATGGGTCGTGATGGCAATCCTCTACGAAATTTTCCTCGCACTTAGCGTCGTTCACCGTGCAGGCATCGTCCACCGCGACTTGAAACCCGCGAACATGATGGTCGACAAGGACGGGCGAATCCGCCTGCTCGATTTCGGTGTCGCGCACATGGACAAGGTGTACGAAGACGACCCGACGCTCACCATGGCGGGCTCGCAAATCGGTACGGCCGCCTACATGAGCCCCGAACAGACCATCGGAGATGACGCCACCCCGGCATCCGACCTGTTCAGCATGGGTGTCATCGCAAGCGAAATGCTGCTGGGCGAAAACGTGTTCCGCGGGGAATCGCTCAATCAAACTTTGCAAAACATCCGCAGGCTGAAAATCGGCAAGCAGGCCTTCCCCGAAGGCACGCCTAAACCTCTCATGAAGCTGGTAATGCGCCTCCTCGAGAAAAAGCCCTCGAAGCGTCCGCTTTCGGCCGCCGATGTCGCCGACGAACTGAGCCGCATGCTGCAATCCTACCCGCGCGACCTCACGCCATACCTTTCGGAATGGGTGACTTCCACGATGAAGGGCACGAATACCACCATAGAGCCAGCGACGTATCCGGACAAGGCCAAAAAATTGTTTATTATTGGTCTTGCTACTGGGATTATCGTTCCTACAGCAATATTCACCCTCCTGCATCTCCTCTAACGGATAAACATGAATTGGATTGACATCGTCTGCCTCATCTGCATTCTGGTATTGACCCTGATTGGCATCTGGCGCGGTTTCCTGAAAGACGTATTCAGACTTGTCGCCTGGGCAGCAGCACTTGCAGGAGCCTATTTTGCGCAGGACCTGCTCGCCGACACTATAGCAACGAATCTCGCCATCAGCGGGTTCACGGTCAAGCTCGTCAGCATCTGCATCGGGTTCCTCGTACCGTTCATCCTGCTTTTCATGATTGGGCACTTCGTGCAGAAATCCATCGCGAACACGAGCGCGGGCAAGTTGAATCGCATCCTGGGCGGCATTCTCGGCGCCTGCAAGGCGTGGGTCATCTGCTTCATATTCCTCAGCATCCTGCACATTCTTCCGGTATCGGGCGACCTCAAAGAGACGAGGAACGACGCCATCGCCTACAATTTCTACAAGTTCAACCTCGAACTGCTCGGGTTCTCTTCCGATGAAGTCGACCTGGTCGGCTTTGCCGAAAAGAAGGCAAGCGAATTCAGCAAGGAAATCACGGACAAGGCCGTAGAGAAGGTCAAGGAAACCACGACGCAGGCCGCAGAACAGGCGAAAGACGCCGCAGTACAGGCAGCAGAAGACGTAAAAGACGCAGCCGTCAACGCGGCCAAGGAAACAACCGACAAGGCAGTTTCCACCGTCAAAGAAAAAGTAGAATCTACGACTCAGTCAAAGTAAACGATCCCGAGTGCCCCTGAGGCTTGGTCACTCGAATGTCACCCTGAGAACCGTCACCCTGACGCAAGTCAGGGCAGGGTCGGAACGTATATATCTGATGCTGAGAGTCCTCAGCATGACGGCAGGGTCGGAATGTTTATATCTGATGCTGAGAGTCCTCAGCATGACGGCAGGGTGAGTCAGCAAGACTTCGCAGCGACAGCCGCCAGCCTCTTCGCGCAGGCTTCGGCTTCTTTCTTGATATCGTCCTCGCCATCCACGCGGCGGCCACGCATCACGAACTTCCCGTTACAGATGACCGAATCGATGCAGCTACTGTCGGCGGCATACACCCAATTGCTCACCAGGTCATGCGAAGGCACCATGCGTTCATTCGCGATATCCACCAAGAGACAATCGGCGAGTTTTCCTTCGGCAATCTCGCCCGCATCGATACCGTAGGCACGGGCCGTATTCACCGACGCCATTTTCAGGGCATCCCCCGCAGGCAGCGTTTCCGCACCACCGCACACTTTTGCAAGCAGGGCGGCGAACTTCATTTCTTCGCGCATGTCGAGGTTGTTGTTCGAAGAGACGCCATCCGTCCCGAGGGCGACTTTCGCTCCGGCACGCAGCAGGCGGTCGATAGGCGGAATTCCGCTCGCAAGTTTCAGGTTCGAGCACGGGTTTAACACGGCCGTGGCCCCGGAACCCACAAAAGCCTTCATGTCGTCATCCGAGAAATGCACGCAATGTGCCGCGACGAGATTGCGGTCCAGCATTCCGGCGCGTTCCAGCAAACGGACCGGGCTACAGCCATACTGCTTTTCACAATCTTCCAGTTCCTGCTTCGTCTCGGACAAATGAACATGGACCTGGTAATTTTCGGAACGCGCGAATTCGGCACAACGCTTCAGGAGCTTCTCGCCCACCGTATAGACGGAATGCGGAGCAACCGCAAGACACACGCGATCCGACTCACCCGTATGCTTCGAGAGGAATTCGAAATTCTTCTCGATGGCTTCCGGAGACATTAGGGATTCGGCAAACGTCACCCCTATCGAGGCCCGAATTCCCATTTCCTCGACCACCTTCATGGTATGTTCACGATGCCAGTACATGTCGGCAAAGAACACCGTTCCGGACTTGATCATCTCGAGCACAGCGAGGCGGGCCGCAATTTCGATATCGTCGGCAGTAATCTTGGCCTCGAACGGCCAGATATATTCCTGCAGCCACTTTTGCAGAGGCATATCGTCGGCATAGCCCCGCAGAATCGACATCGCCGCATGCGAATGGCCGTTATAAAAAGCGGGAAAGACGGCGAAACGGGAACAGTCCACAACCTCGGCGCCGTCGGCATCATCATCCGTAGCCTTGTCGGCGATTTTCACGAAGCGTCCGTCCGCAATGACGATATCCTTGCGCGTTTCAGCCCCGAATGAAGCGGGCACCAGCGCCGATTTCA
This sequence comes from Fibrobacter sp., assembly GCF_017551775.1. Taxonomy (NCBI): domain Bacteria; kingdom Pseudomonadati; phylum Fibrobacterota; class Fibrobacteria; order Fibrobacterales; family Fibrobacteraceae; genus Fibrobacter; species Fibrobacter sp. The sequence goes on from NZ_JAFZKX010000029.1 coordinate 38,715, forward strand.
ACAAGATTTTTTTCATGTTCCCCGCATCCGTCAAGAAGGCTTATTCCCTATTTTCCAGCAGTTTCTGCACACTCTGCGCGTAGGCCTGCAAACTCGGGTCGCGGGCGCCCATCAGCAAGATGGTATCACCCGGCTGGGCGCATTCCACCATCTTCTTAGCGCATTCATCGCGGTTTTCGATGTAGATGGCCTCACATCCCTTCAGCAAAAGATCGTCGGCAAGGTCGCCCGCGCTGATATCGCGCGTGACAGTTCCGCCCGCATAGTAAATCTCGCTGAAGAACATCATGTCGTTGTCGCGGTCAAAATCGAAATCCTTCGGGCGCAACGTCTTCGCCATAAATTCCACGAGGTCCTTGCGCAAGAAGCGCGTGGGCCCGAATCCGTGCGGCTGGAACCAGGCAATGACGCGGCCATCGGTAAAGTCCTGCGCGCTCTTGATACTCGCGGCAATCTTCGCGGGATTGTGCGCAAAATCGTCCACGAGAGTCACGCCATTGAACGTTCCCAAAATCTGGTGGCGGCGAAAAACGCCCGGGAATGTCGCGAGCGCATCGGCACAGGTATGGAGCGACACTCCGGCGCGAAGCGCCGCGGCCACAGCCGCAAGGGCGTTTTCCATGTTGTGCTTGCCCGGAAGCGGAACTTCAAAGTTCACGAGTTCCGCCAAGTGGCGCACGCGGAACTTGATATGCGTACCGGCGGTCTTGAAATCCGTACCCTGCACGCCCACATAGTTTTCGAAACCGAAATCGAATTCGCGGCCCGCGCTGAACTTCTTCGCCAGCGGGTGCGCGTCGTTCACGATCAAAATCTTTCCATTGCCAAGGATGTTGTGACTGAACTTGAGGAAGATTTCCTGCAGTTCGTCCATCTCCTTGTGATCCTTGTCCACGTTCAGAATCAGGCCGATTTCCGGTTCGTAGCGCACGAGCGTTCCATCGCTCTCGTCGGCTTCGACCACGAGCCATTCACCCTTGCCGCTCACCGCATTGCCAATCTTCCCCTGTGCCTGCAGGTTCACGAGGCCGGCACCCGTCATCACCGAAGGCTGCAATCCGGCGTATTCAAGAATGTGGTAAATCATTGCGGTCACGGTGGACTTACCGCTCGTACCGCTCACGGCGATGGTCTTCGCCTCTTTCGAAATCTTCGCGAGCATTTCGCTGCGGTGCATCACGGGGACGCCGAGTTCCTTCGCACGCTTCAAATCGGGATTCGTGTCCTCGATGGCGGTACTCACCACCACGGCATTGAGGCCCGCGACAACGCCCGAACCATCCTGCGCAAAGCACTTGATTCCGCAGTCTTCGAGTTGGCTCATCACGAGCGGTTTTTCCATACGGCCCGCAAGGAACTCGCCGAATTGGCGGTCAGACCCGCTCACTGCAACGCCCTTGCCAACAAGGTACTGGGCAATGGCGCTCATACCCACGCCCGCAACACCGATAAAGAAGTAAGATTCCATGCTTTTAACCAAAAAATTAAAGTAATTCTTGCCAAGTATAGATTACTTTAGACAATGTATCGTTCAAAAAATACAAATCAGATCGTTCTGTATATGTTTTTTGAAAACAACTGTCCCGAAAACATTCATATTTAGCGGGGTGGCATCCACCTATAGAACATTTGAATTTTTGTTCCCTATTCCAGATCCAATGATTATCATTCTTTTCGAACGGAATGAAAGTCAACTTTTCATAATCCGACAGCGGCACCCCCACACCGACCCTATTTGCCAAACGGATTATCGACTTACATGTTTTCAATGACGAATCATATTTCTGGTCCATTTCGATTGTAACCAGCGAATCCCATTTCACGCTAGAATCCGATACAAATCGATAACTTTTTCGTTCAATTTCACATTCAAAAAAGACATATCGGTTACTCTTTTCATCCAAGGAATCTTGCAAAGAACAACCATCACAAAGAAGATCCTTCATAGCAAACCTATTTCGCACTCCAAAATCAAACACATCAATCACCCTCCGTGCATCAGCAGGAATATCCTTAACGGACTGAAGCGATTCTATTACCTTTTCGCAATCAACCTCGTTACTATTTTTCGGATTATAAGAAAATTCAAAATAGGTAAAAGGAATCACTGCAGGCGGTCGGTTTCTAATCGCCATCATATGTACTTTATATAACGTATCGCTTTCACCACCGAAGTCAAAGTCATCCCTTGTTCCAACAGAAACAACCTCCCCCTCGTTCAAACTTTTTGAATCTGGAGAAAGGTAAATATGGGACTGAGGAAAATTTCCTACATACAAGAATATGTGATTTGAAGGTCCATCAATGGAATACGTAAGAAAATCCATTTTGGAATTATACTTTTTGATATTCCAGTCTTCAGGAACCCGAAGAGAGAAATGCATTTCTTCATCGACTATCAACTTGGTAGGCGGCTCAAATTGTTGTTCATTACCCTTTTCTCCACAAGAGCAAAGGCATAGAACCAAGCCAAGAAGAAGATAGATGAAATTAGACTTCATACATTACAGCAAATCCGGGTCAATCGTGGGTTCGTAACCGGGCTCCACGAAGTCCTCGACAGCGACGCCCTTTTTGCGGGCGGCCTTCATCTGCTTAATGAGTTTGCGCTCGGCAGCCTTGGCCCTGCGCTGGGCGGCAGTCGCCTGCTTTTCAGCATGGCGCTGGGCACGGGTCTTGCGTTCCTTCAATTCCGGGAATACGCACTCCTGGAATTGATCGAGCGATTCATTATCAACTTCATCTTCGAAGCCTTCATCAAAACGAATATCCGCATCAAAGTCGCGGAAGCCTTCCTCTTCATCGAACACCGGAGCATCCGCCGGACATTCCTTCTTCAGGAACTTGAGCACCTTCGCAAACGGTTCTTCCATCGGGACCTTGAACTTCATCTTCTTTCCCGTACGCGGGTGGATGAGTTCAATCTTCACCGCCTGCAACAGCTGCGCGGGCGCCATCTCCAGCACCTTCGCCGCGACATCCTTCATTAGGGGCGGCACGCGGTTCAAACTTTCTTCACGGCCATCGTACAGCGGGTCGCCCACTACCGGGTGGCCCGTATAGCGGCTATGCACGCGAATCTGGTGCGTACGGCCCGATTCCAACTGCAGTTCGAGCAAAGTAGCAATCGCAAAGAACTGCTTGGCCACATAATGCGTGCGGCTTTCCTTGCCACCCTTCACCACGGCCATCTTGAGGCGGTTCTTGGGGTTGCGCGCAATCGGGGCGTCGATGCAGCCTTCCAAGTCACGCGGACAGCCCCACACGAGGGCATTGTACGTGCGGTGCAGCGTGCGGGTTTCGAGCTGGTGCGCCAAATGCCTGTGAGCGGCATCGTTTTTCGCCACCACCATGAGGCCCGGCGTATCCTTGTCCAGACGGTGCACGATACCCGGACGGAGTGGCCCGTTGACCGCAGATAGGTTATCCTTGAAATGGTGGAGCAAACCTGCGGCGAGCGTTCCGGTGCGTACGCCGTTACCCGGATGCACCACCAGGTTGCGCGGCTTGTTCAGCACGACGATGTCTTCGTCTTCGTACACGATGTCGAGCGGGATATCTTCGGGTTCGAGCGTACTCGATTCCTTCTCAACGAGTTTGTCGACCACAACGACCATACCCGTTTCTACGCGGAAATTCTTGGCGGCAGCAGCGCCACCCACCTTCACCTCGCCCGCGGCAATGAGTTTCTGCACGTCGGTACGCGATACATTTTCCATCACGCCCACAAGAAACTTGTCGATGCGTTCGCCGTTATGTTTTTCGTCAACTAGGTAATTCATTTTTCGTCACCAGCGGCAGGTTTTTCTTTTTTTGCAGCAAGGGCCTTCTTTTCGGCTTCCTTTTCGGCCTTGATTTCCTTATGGATTTTTTTCAAAATTATCGGCGAAAGGATAATGACCGCCACACCAACCGTCACGAACGAATCCGCAACGTTGAACGTCGGAAATCGCGTCATGCTAAACTTCTGGAAACTAATGTCCGGGAAATCGCAGTCGATAAAGTCCACCACCATCTTGAGGCGCATGCGGTCGATGAAGTTGCCCACGGCACCACCGAGAATCATCACCACGCCAAGGCGGCTCAGCCAATCGCGCTTGTCGATACTCTTATAGAAAACGAACATCACTACGCACGCCACGACCGAAATCAAAATAAAGAACACCGTCGGCGAAAGGAACGGCATCAAATCTTGCGGACGGCTGCTGAATGCGGCACCCTTGTTGAACACCAGCTGGAAGCGCACCAGATCGCTAATCACTTCGATGATGTCGTGGTTCGGAGCTCCCGTCTCGTTCGTAAAACGCACAAGCGCCCAAAGTTTGGTCAACTGGTCGGCTACAATACTGAACAAGATTACGCCAACATGAAACGGCCACTTATTATAAAACTTCGTCATTATAAATTCTTCACTTTTTACTTTGTATTTTTTATTTCCTGTTTCAACTTACCATAAGAGCGTTCTATCCACTTATCGGAATAGAAATGCCGCAAGGTAGTCTTGACAATCTTTTTCACCGTATCGCGAGAAATCTTCACCTTCTTGTCGCTTGCGAAAAGGCTGGAACCGTCCCCGATAAGTTTCATGTTCTCCGCCGCCATGAATAGCGGCCACAGGCAGAACAAACGGGTACGCATCTTCACGTTCGGCACGAGCTTCGTGTACGCGATGGCATCGTCCAAATGCCTCCACGCCTTCGCGACAAGTTCACCCATCACGGCTGCACGGCGGGCATCGAAATCGGCCCGAACCTCATCTGCGACCCCTACCGGCAGGCTGAACATGTCGTAGGAATGTTCGAAGCCGTGGCGGCGGCAAATTTCTTCGGGCACAAAGCATACACGGCGCGTAGAATCTTCCATGCAGTCCTTCACGATGTTCGCCACCTGGAGCGCAAGCCCGAAACTCACGTCGAGCTTTTGCATCTCGGCCTTGCGGGCATCGCTGATGAGGCAAGTGTCCGCGGCAAACAGGTTCGTGAGCAACTTCCCAACGATACCTGCCACATAGTAGCAGTACTCGTCCAGATCGGCGACGCTTTCGAGCGTAAACCAGCCGGAACTCAGCGCCGCCTCTTGCCTCAGCGCAAACTTCGCCATGCCTCCGCACATCTCGATGGTCACATCGCGCACCGGAGCCGCATATACCTCAGGCAGTTCCTTGAGCAGAGGCACCACCACATGCGTATGCAGGCACAGGTTCATGTACGGATGGTCGGACTTGCGCCAACTTTCAGGGAACGCGGCCTCGAATGCGGCAACGGCTTCCTCTTTCAAGTCAGGCGTGCGGAATATGTCGGCAAAGAGCCCGAGCAGCACTTCCTTCTCGGAGGCCTTCATGTCGGGATCGTCTTCCACCGTATCTGCGATACGCAGGTACAGGTACGCAAGCAAGATGCTCTTGTGGAGCTTGCCCTTCAACACGTTTATGTTGAGAGCAAACGTCCTCGAAACCAGGAGAAGGATTTCTTCGGCATACCGCCAAGCCTGCTTCCCGTCGAGCACTTCCTCGCCCATACCGAGCGTATCCAAGATATTCTTAGACATACATCGTCTCCGCATAAACGTCGGGCGGAATCTTCTTCGTCTTCGCCATCGCGTTCACGTACTTCCAGAACCTCCCGTGGGCTTCGGCATTCTTGAGCTTCTTGGCGAAACTCCATGCGGTACGGTTGTGAATGTCGGTCTCGTTCTGGAAATTGCCCTTCTTTTCGGACTGGTAACGCACCTTGCGGTATTCCAGGAAGTACGCCGCCTCGAACAGGGCCTTGATACGGCCCATCGCCATGCGGTAAAGCGAGAGCGCGAAAAGAAGGAACGCGGGCACGCAGGCTAACCCGTACACCGGCGGACAAACGCTGGCCTTGTCGAGCGCCCAGCAGACCGAAACCGAAAGCGCAACCGAGGCTATCAGCGAGAACACGAAGTTCTTCACGCGCAGCTTGGCCACCCAGCCGGGCTTCTTCGATACTTTTTCCGGGACACAGGCCCATTTTTTCCCTTTTTTCATCATTTTTCGTAAAAATAGAGGGTACGAAAAACGATAGAACCAAACATAAAGCACCACCCACAGGAGCAGGGGCAACAGGGACAAATAGTCCATTTTCTCAAATATTTCCATACGCTGTAAAATATAGAAATTTAACCGGTGAGCCCCTCCCGCACATGCGGAGCAGGCGTTCTCGAACCCCAGCCCCCCAAAATGCGCCCGCGGTAGTTAATTTGTTTGTAAAACAGGCAAAAAAGGCGTTTTTTCGGGCTCAAGTGAACAAGTGATCACCAAGCGACGTCGTTGCGGCACGGCAGAAAAGCGCCGACACTAATACCATGACAATCAAGGACTTACATAGCCGGTCCGACGTCATGAAAAGCCTTTTTCGAGGCTATTTCGGGAAACTTATCAACACACCCGAGCTATTTTTTTAAATTTTTGTTCTACCTGTTGATAGATTTAAAAATACCGTGACCCCAACGGACAAGGACTGACCCCTATGCAGATTGACTGGGAAAGATGCCTGAACTACTTACGCGGAATGCTCTCCGATTCCGTATTCAAGACGTATTTCGCACAGACCAGGATGGTGAACCAGACTCCGGGACACGCCGTGATATCCGTGCCCCCCGGACTGGACATTAAGGTCTACTCCGCATACAAGGAACTTATCAAGCTCGGCTGGAAGGAAGCAACCCACAACGACACGCCGATGGAATTCGAATTCCAGCCGCAAGAAGTCGTGATGCAGGCGGCTCCGGCCACCGACAACAACTTCAAGGATTTCATCAAGCCGAGCGTCCCGCTTTCGAGCAGTTTCCGCTTCGAAAACTTCGTTCCGGGCGACAAGGCCCAGCTCGCATTCAACGCGGCACTCGCCGTCGCCAAGAACCCGTACGGCACGCAGTACAACCCGCTGTTCATCTACGGCCCCTCGGGTCTCGGCAAGACTCACTTGCTGCAGGCCATCGGCAACTACGTGCTCGAAGAAGATCCTGCCAAGCGCGTGTGCTACCTCACCAGCGAAGATTTTTCGCAGCAGTACATGAAGTGTCTGCGCGAAGGCCGCGTGACAGAAATGAGTGATTTCTATCGCAACGAAGTGGACATCCTCCTCATCGACGACATCCAGAACTGGACCGGCAAGTACGAAACGCAGAACGAATTCTTCCTCATCTTCAATGCGCTGCACCAGGCAGGCAAGCAGATCGTGCTCACCTCCGATGCTCCCGCGGGCGAAGTGAAGAACCTCTCCGACCGTCTCGTGAGCCGTTTCTCGTGGGGCCTCACCGTGGACATCCAGCCGCCCGACGTGGAAACCCGCGAAGCGATTTTGCACAAGAAGGCCGAAGAGCGCCACCTGGAAATCAGTGACGACGTGCTCCACTTCCTCGCCGAAAAGATTGCAAGCAACGTGCGCAGCCTCGAAAGCGCCATCATCAAACTCACGCTGCAGTCGAGCCTGATGAACCACGACATCGACATGAGCATCGCCCAGAAGGTCGCGGCTGAAATCGCCCCGACGCTCCGCCGCCGCGTAAGCCTCGATGCCGTGCTCCACACCGTTTCGCAGCATTACGAAGTCGCCGAATCCAAGCTGACCGAACCCGGCCGTGGCACCAAGGAAATTTCCAAGGCCCGCCAGGTCGCCATGTACCTCATGCGCGAATGTTCTTCCATCAGCTTGCAGAGCATCGGTTCGCGTTTTGGCGGCAAGGACCACTCCACCGTCGTTCATGCCATCAAGAGCGTGAAGAAGGAAATGGAAACCGACGCCGCATTCGCACGCCTTATCGAAGGCCTCAAGAATTCAATCCACGACTAACAGGAACAAGATGAACTTCACAAAATCCTTTGCCTTGTGCGCAGCCCTGGCGGCAAGCGCAGTTTTTGCCCAATCCGAATCCGCACCCGCGGCAGAACAGGCCTCCGGTGAAACGCTCACCATCATCGGCGTGGGCGACATCATGATGGGTCTCAACTTTCCCGACGAAAAGCCCGCGCTCCCCACACAGGACGGCGAGCTCACCTTCTCCGAAGTGAAGGATGTGTTGCGCGATGCCGACCTCACCACGGGCAACCTCGAAGGAACGCTCCTGAACCAGGGCGGGCTCCCGAAGCCCTGCTGCCGCGTGACCAAGAAGTCCGGCAACTGCTACTGCTTCCGCTCTCCCGAAAGCTACACGCGCCACCTGATCGACGCAGGTTTCGACTACGTGAGCGTATCGAACAACCACTCCGGCGACTTCGGCAACGAAGGCAAGATCGGCACGATGCGCGCCCTCAACGAAGCGAACCTCGCCTATGCGGGTTTCGAGAACAGCTGCGAGCAGCGCGTGCTCGAACTGAACGGCGTGCGCTACGGGTTCGCCTCCTTCTCCGTGAGCAGCGGGACGCTGACCGTGTTCAACACCGAGAAGGCCAAAAAGACTATCGCCGCACTGCGTGACAGCGCAGACATCGTCATCGTCACTATGCACGTGGGCGCAGAAGGCTCCAAGTACACGCACGTCACGCGCGAAATGGAAGAATTCCTGGGCGACAAGCGCGGCAACCCCTACGAGTTCGCGCGCCTCGCCATCGACGCGGGAGCCGACGTGGTATTCGGTCACGGCCCGCACGTACCGCGCGCCATCGACCTCTACAAGGGCAAGTTCATCGCCTACAGCCTCGGGAACTTCGCGACATCGACCAGCGTGAACATCTCCGGTGTGACAGGTTACGCCCCCATCGTGAAGATTACCGTCGACAAGAAGACGGGCGACTTCAAGGAAGGCCAGATCTACTCGTTCATCCAGAGGGGCAACAACGGCGACCGCAAGCCCACACGCGACGACAAGGGCGCCTGCATCAAGCTCATGAAGGAACTGACCGAGCAGGACATTCCCGAAGCGGGCGTGAAGATTGCTGACGACGGCAAGATTACCCTGAAGTAAAAACTCCAGGGTCGATTTTCCCAAAAAACTATTCTTCCAGACGGTTCCAGAAATCGGTGTCCTGCTTGACACCGCATTCCTTGGCGTAGTATACGGGTTCGACACCCTTTTTGCGCTGTTCCATATAATTCCTGAGGGCCTTGATCGCGATAGGCGAAAGGATCAAGATACACGGAATGTTCACGACGACCATCAGCGCCTGGCACAAGTCCGCAGAATCCCATGCGAAGCCTGCACTCGCAAGAGCGCCCGCAAACACGATAACTGACGCAATTATCCTGAACACCGTCATCACCGCCTTGCCGGGGCGACGGTTCATGATAAAGCGCAGGCACCCCTCGGTATAATAGTAGTTGCCTATAAGCGTCGTGAAGCCGAACAGCAATATCGATACCGTAATGAACACCGGGCCCCATTCACCGAACACCGTACGGAGGGACGCCTGCACATAGGGAATTCCCGAAATTTCGCTCGTCGGCACCACTTCGGTCGAAAGGCACATCAGGGCCGTCGCAGAGCAAATCACGAGCGTATCGATAAACACGGAAAGCGACTGCACCAAACCCTGCTTAACCGGGTGCGAAACGCTCGCGCTCGCAGAGGCGTTTGGAGCAGAACCCATACCGGCTTCATTCGAATAGAGACCGCGCTTGATACCGTACATAATGCAGCTTCCGGCAAATCCGCCCGCACCGGCCTCGAACGAGAACGTATCCTTGAAAATAGTCGCGAACATCGAAGGAATGTTGCTGAAATTGTAAAATACGACACCGATGGCCGCAACGATATAGGCAATACTCATCACCGGCACCAGATAGCTCGTAATCTGCGTGAGCTTCCGGGCACCTCCGAACACGCACAACGCAAACAAGACCGCAAGGCCTCCCCCCACAATCAAGGGAGTCTTGGATTCGCTATAGAAACTGTAACCCGAAAACTGGTCTGGACGTTGTAAGAAGCCAAGAGGTTGTAGCCGACCAGGTAGGTCAACAGAATGAACACCGAGAAAATGACACCCAACCAACGCTGCCCCAGCGCCGTCTGTATATAATACGAAGGTCCGCCGTAGGAATGTCCCGTCACCAGGTCCTCGCGCTTGAATATCTGCGCCAGCGTCGATTCCACGAACGCAGAAGCGCTTCCGAAAACCGCAATCAACCACATCCAGAAAACTGCACCCGGGCCACCCATGCAGATAGCCGAAGAAACGCCGACAATATTTCCGGTACCCACGCGGGATGCCGTCGAGACCATCAAGGCGCCGAATGAAGAAATTCCGCTCCCCTGCACCGGTTTCTCGTTGATAACGCGGAACATTTCGGCAAAAAGGCGAATCTGCGGGAACCCCATGCGGACAGATAGGTACACGCCCGCCGCAATCAAAAGGAACGGCACAATAAAGGGCTGGTACAAAAAGCCGCTCATGGCGTTGACGGCATTGTGAATTGATTCTAGCATAGTCACTTCCTGTTTCGGGGGAGTTTTTTACAAGATAATAAAAAAACGCCGCCATTCAGCAGCGACGATTCCTCAAAGAAGTCGAATAAAATTCTACGGTTTTCCTCCGTACATCAAGAAGTCCCCATTCGCATCGACGAACTTGATGTTCCAATCCGAATGTTCGTACCTGTAGGTCGGTTTCTGCCTGGGGAACTTTCCGTCTTCCACCAAATAGAATTTGCTGTCTACTTTGACGTAGCTACCGACCAGTTTGGCCGACTCGTCATCGACCCCATCGCAATAGATATTTTCGAGCGTATCCAGATCATTATCCTTCTTGTCGAGCAGAATCAGCCCGCATCTATGAGAATAATCGTCCAGATGGGTCAGCCGCAAGCCGTATTCATCCGTTTCCCTCTCTTCGGGCATCGTTCCCGAAGTGGAATCCCGCCAAAGGCCAATCCTGTACGCATCCATGCCTACATAATAATATTTGGTTTCCTTGATTTTATGGAAATCATCGTCCCACCCAAACAGGTGGTGATCGTGTTCCTCGCCCCTTTGTTCAAGCGTCACCTTGACCAGCGCGGTCGAGTCATCAACAAGTCCAACAAATCTCCAGACATGTCCCTCTTCTTCAATTTCATAATCGACCATCGAGCATCCGCCCAGAAAAAACACAGATGCACAGGCTAAAGCCGCAAACATTTTCATGAACAATTTCCCCTTCATTACGGTTCCTCCCCATCGTTCACGCAAACAACCTGCACCATCGGGTGCAAATCCTTGGGGCATTCGACAAGCCCGCCGGCGATAACACTTGTTCTCCAGCCTTCATCCTTTGTAACATACTCGAAGCAGTACTGTGTATCGGAATCCTTCTCCGTGCTGGTCCAAAAAAGACTATAGTCCGCAACAAACAGGTTGTGCCGCGCGTTTTCGTTGTGCTGCTTGACAAGCATGGCGCGACTACTCGAAAAGGCCTTCCCGTAGTTTTGGTTCAGCCATTCTTCTGCACTCGGGATATGCGTACCTTCGGGGCAGAACGACTTCGCCTGATTCCATGTGGTATAGGAATTCTCATTGTAATGGGCGAACTTTACGTCGAGTTCCGATTCATCCCAGTCCGAAACGCAACTGATTCCGGAGAGAGTCGCGTCGGGGCAACTAGTCGACTCGATAATTTTCTGCTTCCAATCCGCGAAGTAGCTTTCGAACGACGGGCTTTTCCCTTCGATCTTGTCAAGCGTAGCAGAACTATCCCCGATTGCGGCACGGAAGACCGTATAGTTGTCCAATTCCGAAACGTCGAATGCAGAACCGGATTCCGAAACGACATTCTTAAGGAACAAATACCTGCGATAGTCATCGTTCACCCCGGAGCTATAATACAAGAACGTATATTTCCAGCCGCCCTTGCTAATCACGAAACGACTGTTATCCTCGTAAACCCCTTCAAGCAAAATTTTGGGATTATCGAATTCGGCATAGGGCTTAGTTTTATTCGCATTGCGTCTCACCTGGCCCCATCCTAAATTGACATCCGAATAATTACCGATACAGCCGTAAAGGGCAGAATCCGCATCATCCCAGAAGAGTTTCGTTCCGGCAGAACCATTCCGGCAATATTCCGGATCGAACTTGTTGCGAACCATCGCCCTGTAGACAGCCAGGTGATATTCGCTAGTAGCAGTCCACTGAGGAGCATTGCACTCATATCCGACTCCATCGTATTCGACGACTTCGCCGTTATTTTCCTTATTGCAAATTTTTCCATGCCGTACAGGGACGGAAAGGTCGTTGTCCGAGGCTACCTGCCAAGAACAGCTCCAGCCCCATTTGACCTTGCAGATAAACTTTATCCCGTCGTATTCCTTGATATAGTTTTCAGTTTCAGTCGTGCAGGCGTCCCCATAATATTCGGGAATCAAGATTTCTTTCCAGGTGCCCCCATTCTCTTGGAAGCATTTGAAATAACCGACAGAATCGTGATGTGCAGTCTTGTTGAGAGTCGTCTCATCGCAGCGATCCAAGAAATAGGTCTTCCTGTCGACCTCTTCCCAAACCCTGTCATAGCATTGGTAATATTTACCCTCGACAGTTACCGTTTCACGGTCGCGTTCTTCGGTACAAACGCCGGCATGCTTCCGGACAAAAATGTTAACCGGGTTGCTCAATTTTGTATTCTCCAAGAGATCCTTGGTCCAGACATAATCATTGTATCTGTCGATAACGCAGGCATAATATGTCGAATCGTATTTGATCGTATCGCCTTCCATTTCCTCACGACATTTACCGAACAGGTAGGGAACCGCATCGCTTTCGGCCATGTTCCGCCAATCCGTTTTCGCGGAATCACATATGTACACCAAGCTGTCAAAGACGACGGTATCACGCAAGCCGGATGTGCATACGCCCTTTTCCGTCTCGAGTTCCGTCAACAGGCGCCAACTGAGCGTTTTTCTTTTCGAAGTGTAATCACACACGAGCAACCGCCCGTAATAGGCGCTTTTCTTTTCCCCGACGCTCAGCGTATCTTTGAAAGAGGAACTGTCACAGGAAGAAAGTCCCAACGCATCCATCCACAACTGCGGCCAACGTACCTTCGATTCGCGGGTAAGCAGCGTATCCGCCACTTCAACTTCAGGAATCAAGTCACGCCAGGTCTTGCCGCTACCCAATGAGGAGCGCAGCTTGTCGTAATTGGCATAGAAGGCGGAATCGGACTTTTCCCTCTGGCAAAGCGTATAGAGGTAATCGTTCAGTTCATCCCGGAACTCATCGTGACTGCCGTCTTCGAGAACTACGTCCCGTCGCTGTTCATACTCGAGCATGTCGTAAATTTCGCGCAAGGCCTTCTGCTTCGCGCCTACAAGCTCAAAGCCTTCATCCTGCACCAAGGTTTTCACGCGTTCGCTTCCGAGCGCGCCCGAAATGCTGAGCGCCGGGTTCTTTAGATTCCCGATATCGACATACTGCACGAATTCCATCTTCAATCCGCTCGAAGAATTCGGATAGACGCAAGCGTATGCGATACGCAGGTAAGGAGTCGGGAAGTCCACAGAATCGGATACGAAATCAATTTCCCCGTCACGCTGCCGAATCATCTTCTGGTCCAGGACTCCGATGGAATCGAGGTTTTCATCAAGCAAAGTCACATTGATTTCGACAGGAACCAGACGGGAACCGTTCTGGAAGCTACCCTCCAGAATCGTCCAGAGGCTTTCGGAATTTTCGCTGCCCTCGATATACCTACCGCCCGAGACCCTCGAGCCGCCATTTTCACAGGCGGCAAGGAATGCGGCAACCAGGAGCGCCGCCATCAATCGAATCGCTTTCATAGAAATAGGCATCATTAGTCCTCCCCGTCCTTGAAGCAGAGCGTCTGTACGCCCGGATACAGGTCATCAGGACACTCGACGACCCGACCGAAAGCGCCTTCGTTTCCTTCGTACCGGATTTCGTAACAGTAGTGCGTTCCGGAAGCCTTCGAATCGGTAGTCCAGTAGATATCGTAGAGATAGAACTTGTCGTTATAACGCACCTTTATTGGGCTATCTTGAGCGTCTATAGCCTCCATGGGGAATTTCTTCACAAAGTCTCCCGCCCACTCGCTCGTATCAGGCAGATGGTAGCCCGCGGGGCAGAACGACGCGGCCCGTTCCCAGTCCATGTACGATTCTTCCCCCACACGCGTGAGCAGGACCTTGAAGGCGGGGTAAGCGCTCTCCGGATGCGTATATCGCGTCACAAAACTGTCGAAGCTTTCGCTCTTTTCGGGGAACGTATCCGCCACGATTTCTTTGGAACCCTTCTTGGCGGAAAGGTACGGAACCTCGTTCCTGAACATCGCCCCGTATTCCTTGCCACCGATATTCGCCACGGCACCAACGGCATCAAAGACTCCGGCCAGACTTCCCCTTTTGAGAACGGTAATCGTAAATTCATCGCGAGAAACCTTGACAGTGGTATCGTCTACGAAGACACCTCCGTCAAAAATGGCCCTCTCGTAATTCTCCCGTCCCATAATTCCGATTCGCACCCACTCAAGCGATTTGGCATCGCACGCGAAATAGGTATGCGAAGAATAGTATTCGCTTATGGCTTCGTTCCAGTGGACCGTCGTTCCCTTGGGACCGTTTTTGCATTCATCCTTGTGGAGCCTGTTGAACGCATAAAGAACCGAATCCGCGAATCCCATCCTCTTCCAAAAGAATTGGCCGCAAGTCCAATAGCTGCCATTTACCTGTTCAATCCTGCCTTCGGTAGAATCCGTGCAGAACAAGCCATTTTTCTTGTATGCGGAAGTACTGTCATCGGAAAGTGCATACCAGGTATAACCATATCGATCAACATAGCCGCACCTATAGAATTTATTACTGTACTGGACAATTTCCCCAATGTTGCATTTGCGCAAATCCTTGACGGGAGACAGCAACAATTCCGAGGGGACTTCATTCCACGAATATCCACCCCTGCAATGGAAATACCTGCCATCGTAGGTTGCGTATTCGCCTTCTTCACCCTTGTCCCCATAATACACGGGTGCATTTATGGAGACCCATTTCTTGTCATTGCACTGAAAATACTTTCCATCTTCCAGTTTTTCTTTCTGGTTCTGGCGATTGAGACCGCATTCCCCGAAAGCTTCATCGGGAGTGAGTCCCTTCAGGGAATCCGCCTTCGTGGTGTCGGAAACCTTGCCCGTGTCTCGCGGGACCAGCGTCTCAGTCTCGCAGGTCGACGTATCGCCGACTACCCACCGGGCAATATCGTAACGCAACTGCGTAAAGTCAGGATCTTTTTTCAAACTCGCAAAGACCGCGGAATCGCAGTGAGATTCGCCGAGCTTATAGAAATCGACAAGCTCATCCAGGACATCCTTCGCCGACAGCGTTTCATCCCATTTCTTTTCGCCTCCGACGGCATCGACCAACTTCTTGAAATTCTTGTACGACACCGAATCCTTCAAAAAGAATCGGCAGTAATGGTAAGCGAGTGTTTCGAGCGTATCGTTTCCGTAGGGAGCATTCTCGATTCCATATTCGAATTCCTGCTCCGGATCCAGCAGGTCATGGATTGCCTCATGGGCATGTTTCCTCGCCATATTGAACGATTCGCCCTTCTTCTGCACCAGCTTTTTCAGGTATTTGCTTTCCAGCGCATGGTACAAATCGATGTCTGCCGCCTTCTTCTCGTTAAGATTCGCATATACGGTAAACTGCATCTCGGTGGTATCCTTCGAATCCCTGAGACGGCAGACGAAATCGAATTCTACGAAAGGCTTCTCGAATTTTATTTCCTTCGCCTTGTACGTAAAATCGAGCCTGTTGCGCACGATGCGGGCCGAAACTTTCTCCTGCCTTTCCAGTTTATCGTCCAAGGCGTAGATATCCAGTTGCAGCGGCTCCAAAGCCGTAGTCAAATTAAACTTTCCCTCAAGTCCAAGCCATTTCGTTTCCCAACCCTGAATCGAGTCGTTTCCGTCGTCTTCTAAATTTCGGCCGAACTCCCTATCGTAATTCCTGTAATCGTCCGCATAATACGTATCGGTACATGCGACCATCAGGGCCACGCTTGCGGGCAAAAATACCGCAAGCAATGACTTTTCAAGATATTTTTTCATAAATCCCCTTCTTCTTCTCTGATCAGACTCGAATCAGCAACACCGCCGGGATAGACGGAATCGATTACGGCCTGGTCATCAGTCCAAACGTATTCCGTCCTCTGGGTCGTGTAACCCAATCCCATATAGTAGAAGGTCGAATCGACAACAGTTTGCTGATGGCAAATATAGGTTTTGCCCCTGAAGTCATAAAGTTTATCCGGAAAATTCGAATTGCAACTCGCATAAAGTTTGTTGATGACGATGTTCATGTCATCTTCCTTTTGCCAATAGCCCTTCGAACAATGGTAAAATACAGAATCTTTTTCGACAATCGCCTCGTTACCATACAGGCAGAACCCCAATTCCCTATCTTCAGAGGTGACCGGCCTCCAGTGGGGTTTCCCGTTTAGAAAAGGTCCTAAACTCAGGTTGAGGTCGCAAACGAAGACACTGTCGTAAAAATCGCTTTTACGGTTCCCGTTGGCAATGGTGTCGCCGATACGAGCTTCTGTGCAAAATTCCATACCGTACGCCTTTTCCCAGAATTCAGGAATGGCCTCGCTGGAATTAAAGAGCTGTAATCCGCGGAAATCCCTCCAGCGGTTTGCAACAAACGAGCGCACCAACCCGTCGGCGGCACGCACGCGGAACAGCGTATCGCCCCACTCGCCCGCATCGATGGCATCGACCAGTTCACCAAAATCACTGTAGAACACGGAATCCGAATCAAAATAACGGCAATAGAGGTATGGCTGGATTTCGTTTCCGTAGTTACTGAATCCATGATATTCGTAGTCGTAATCCTCTATTCCAAAGAAGTCGTCCATGTTCGCATAAGCAACCGACATGGCGGAATCATAAGGGAGATTTTCTTTCTTCATCAGACGGTCAACCGTCTTGATTGCAAGTGCCGTATTGAGATTCAACCGAGACAAGTAAGCATCCGCTTTCGCATACCGCGAGAACACCATCCGCATTTCGTTTCCGTTATTTTCAGCAATCTTAACAATGTCCATCCTGATATAGGATGCCCGGACCGAAATGGGATCTGTCTGATATAGCCAGTCACTGCCTACAACGGAAATCGGCCATGCATTGACCGTTTCGATTCCCCGCAAACGCTTGTCGAGAAAAGTCACATATACAGAATCGGGGAAAAGACCCATATCGAGCGAAACCCGTACCTCGTACGAGCGCGGAGTTTCGTCGAAATATTCTTCCTCCTCCGTTGAACTGGATCCCAGATCGACCGTACAAGACACAAATGGGACCAGCGCTAGAATACAAATGAAAATCCGAAGTATAGTCATTTGTCTAAAATATACATTCGGCTTCCCCGTTCTAGCATTCATTTCCTCGGGAAATTATGACGCTTTGTCGGAAATACAGCGAAAAATGGCGTAAAAACCTATTTTTTCACCCACAAATTCGGATGCCACAGTTCCCCGCCACGCACCAAGTCGACAACCGACGAATCCTGCATATTCACAAGGACTATCTTGTCGTGCAACAGGTCTGCATTTTGCAACGAGGCTACTACGTAATCATCGAGACCGACCCATTCGGTATGGTCAAAGGACGTTCCTTCTGGAGACGGCACCGCATCGACCAGATTTCCAAATTCGTCCACCACAAGGATACGCTGGTGCGGCCTATAATATTCGCCAGCGAATTCAACTCCCTGCGCTCCGCTCATATCCAGGAACAAAGTCCTGTTCGTCCCGTCTCTCGACAAGGACGCGTTGCAGGTCTGGTCACTATCATACCAAATCGAATCTTCAATACTTTCAACGGAGCCATCCTTACCATAGACAATATGACGTCCCATGAACAACCCTAGAGCATTGCTCATAAAAGTCAAATCATCCGAGACCCCGCCACTGAAGGTTCCTTCGGTTATCTTTTCCGGTTCTCCGAAAGTTCCTCCCATAAAAGGCACCATCCAGGTTCCATGTTTTTTCCAGTTGGAAAGACGGCTCTGCAACTCGGATTCATAGATATCCATATTTTTTGACGGAAGGACCACCGTCGCATCCACATAGACAATAACTGTATCCCCACTGGGCAGGATTCTCCAACGCGGGGTCGCCGCATTCGGCACTTTCAATTTTAAAGGAGCGACAGAACTCCCAATCCTCTTGACGTACAGACTGGAGGATTCTCCGGCAGGTTCGTAGGAAGAAGAAAAGGCAACCCATTTTCCATCGGGGGATACTTCGGGATGGTAGCATTCCAGGCCCAGGTCCATATCGACCGCTTCGGAATCCAAGAGGCTAAATCCGGGATCGGTGATACTCCCCATAAAGGCTATATATTTCAGATGGCCCGTATTGTCATCGCGGTAGAACAGGTACCCATCGGGAATCTTCTCGCCAACAATATCTATTTCTTGCGGATCGTCGTAGTCAGGCCCATCCGAAATGCAGCCGAAAATACAGAACAAAAAGGCAAGAAAGCAAGCCCATGCAGGAACCATCATTTTACAAGAACTGCGCATGATTTATAATTTACAAAAACACAATTTCGACAACCACCCCCAAAAACTCATTTTGGAACGTTGCGACCCCGCAAAATCCGTAAAATTATACGATTTGACTTGACAGAGCCAAATCTTTAGTATATATTTGTGCAGTAAACATTCGTGCACAAAGTTTTACGTCAAAGGATCACTCATGATCGAAAGAATTAAAGGCATTCTTGCAGAAAAATCCCCCACTTTCGTGGTCGTGGACGTGAACGGAGTCGGTTACGGCGTGAACATTTCGGCATACACCGCAGGCAAGCTGCCCGAAGAAGGCGCAGAGGTTTTGCTCTACACGAACCTCGTGGTCCGCGAAGATTCCATGACGCTGTTCGGGTTTGCCGACAAGACCGAAAAGAACATTTTCCTGATGCTGCTCGACGTGAATGGCGTCGGCCCCAAGATGGCACAACGCATCCTGAGCGGCGTCTCCCCCGCCGACCTCCTGAACATGATAGCCAGCGACAACAAGTCGGCACTTTCCAAAATCAAGGGTCTCGGCAAAAAGACCTGCGAGCAGATGACGCTCAGCCTGAAGGACAAGGCAGCAACACTCCTGCAGGCGCTCGGCGACGTGGAAGGTTCGGGCATCACCGGCATGGGCGCCCTCACCGGAGCGAAGATGGAAGCCGTTCTCGCGCTGCATACCCTCGGCGTCAAAGACCCGTCCGCAGAAAAAGCCGTCATGAAGGCAGCCGAAATTCTGGGCGACAGCGCCGATGCAGCAGCGCTTATCCCCGAGGCATTGAAGTATCTTTAATAGGCAATGGATCCTATCGGCCCTAGGCCTCCAGGATGACAGGTCATAAAATGGAAGACAACCGCATCATTTCCCCGCAGAAGAGCTCCTTCGACGAAAACGATACCGACCGCAACCTGCGGCCGCCCAGCCTTGCCGAATTCACCGGGCAGGATGCCATCAAGGAAAGCCTTTCCATCGCCATCGAGGCGGCAAAACACCGTGGCGATGCGCTCGACCATTGCCTGTTCGCAGGGCCACCGGGTCTCGGCAAGACGACGCTTGCCGGCATCATCGCAAAAGAAATGGGCGTGAACATCCACATTACCAGCGGGCCCGTCCTCGAGAAGGCAAGCGACCTTGCGGGGCTGCTCACGAGCCTGCAAGAGAACGACGTGTTGTTCATCGACGAGATCCACCGCCTGAACCGCACCGTCGAGGAATACCTCTACCCCGCCATGGAAGATTTCAGGCTCGACATCATGCTGGATTCGGGCCCGGCAGCGCGTAGCGTAAACCTGCCGCTCAAGCATTTTACCCTCGTGGGCGCCACCACCCGGAGCGGGCAACTTACCGGCCCTCTGCGCGACCGCTTCGGTCTCCAATACAGGCTAGAACTGTATAACGAGAAGGACATCGTGAAAATCCTGATGCGCAGTGCGACAATCCTCGGGGTGGAACTTTCCGAAGACGCAGCACTGCTGCTAGGCGGGCGCTGCCCCGGCACGCCCCGCATC
>NZ_JAFZKX010000030.1 GCF_017551775.1 Fibrobacter sp.
CTCGAGGCCCTCAAGGCTGTCGGGATTGAAACTCCTCACGTATGTTACCATCCTTACCTGCCGGTATCGGGTAACTGCCGCCAGTGCTTGGTGGAACAGGAAGGCCCCCGCGGCCGCATGCTCGTGATTGCATGCTACACGCCGGTAACGCCGGGCATGAAGATCTTCACGCCGGCTTCGTCTGCCCGCGTGAAGAACGCCCGCAAGGCCACCCAGGAATTCATGCTGGTGAACCACCCGCTCGATTGCCCCATTTGCGACAAGGCCGGTGAATGCACCCTGCAAGAAAACTACATGGAAGCGGGCCAGAACGAATCCCGCATGCGTCCGGAATACGGCAAGAACTACCACGGCAATCCGGCCCATCAGTTTATTGATGCGAAGGGTCAGCTCCGCGGCGGTAAGCACGTGGACCTCGGCCCCCGTGTGTTGCTCGACGAAGAACGCTGCGTGCAGTGCGACCGTTGCGTGCGCTTTATGCGTAGCATCGCCGGTTCCGAACAGCTGCAGCTCGCTGGCCGTGCCGACCACACTTACATTACCACGTTCCCGGGCGAAAAGCTCGACCACGAATACGACTTGTGCGTCACGGACGTGTGCCCGGTGGGCGCCATGACCGCGAAGTACTTCCGCTTCCAGAAGCGCGTATGGCTCCTGAGCCACACTCCGACGATTTCGATGGACGACTCCCTCGGTGCGAACATTTGGCTGGACTATGCCGACGGCCACATCTACCGTGTGATGCCGCGTTGCAACCCGGTGGTGAACCGCAGCTGGCTTTCTAACACGAGCCGTCTCGCGTTCCAGGAATTCGACAAGAACCGCATGCCTTCGATGGACGTGCATACTCCGGTTTTCGGGAACGGCAAGGTTGCCCTCGTTGCCGGCGGTTCCTGCACCATGGAAGACCTCGCTGCTATCCGCGTGCTGAAGGAAACGCTCGGTGAGCGCGCCGAAATCTTCGGTGGCTCGCTTTTGAAGGTGAACGCTCCCGACGGTATCGCGAAGAGCGGTGACCCGGTGGCGAACCGCGCCGGTATGAAGCTCATGGGCTTCGCCGATGTTTCTGAATTCATGAAGCGCGCCGCGGAATTCGAGACCCTCGTGACGGTGAACGCCGACCTGTTCGGTGAAGACCCGGCTGCTGCAAGCGTTCTCGAGAAAATCAACTGCCGCATTGCCCTTACCCCGTTCGATGATGCGACCGCCAAGAAGGCGACCATCGCGATGGGTATCCGCCACTGGAGCGAAGTCCAGGGCACGATGGTGAACAGCCTGAACATTCTGCAGAAGCTGAACGCCTGCCCGGTGTGCCCCGACGAGAAACTCTGGGCTGCCTACAGGGTGATTTCCCACATGGCGGGTTGCGAGTTCAAGTGCGCAAGCGAAGCTTTCAAGAAGGCGGGCGAGTACGTTCCCGCTCTTGCCGGCCTTACTTACGATGCCATCAAGAGTACTGGCAAACTCCTCGAAGGAGGTGAAGCATAATGGATATTATTGAATCCAAAACCTGGATTGAATGGCTGATCACGATTGCGAAGTTCGCCTTCTGCTTCGTGCCGGTCCTCTACATCCTTCTTTTGATCCCGATGGAACGCCGTGGTGCGGGCTTCATGCAGGACCGTCAGGGTCCGAACCGCTCGTACATCAAAATTCCTTATTTCGGCAAGATCCGCCTGCTCGGTTATATACAGAACATGTGCGACGGTACCAAGCTGTTCTTCAAGGAAATGTTCGCTCCCGCGGGCGTGAACAAGGTGCTCTACTACGTGGCTCCGGCAATCCCGTTCGCCATCGTGTTCCTGAGCCCCTGCGTCATTCCGTGGTTTGGCCCGATGATTTTCGAGTGGGGTGGTGATACCGTGCGTATCGCGGGCTCCATCATCGATTCCGATGTGGGCGTGCTCCTGCTGTTCGGCCTCTCGTCGCTTTCCGCGTACGGCGCCGTATTGGCCGGTTGGGCTTCCAAGTCCAAGTACAGCTTCCTCGGTGCGCTGCGTACGAGTTCCATGACCATCAGCTACGAAGTGTGCCTCGGCCTTTCGATGATGGGCATCCTGCTCCTCGCGGGTTCCTTCAACCTGACCGATATCGTGAATTGGCAGGAACACCACGTGTGGGGCATCGTCGCCCAGCCGGTGGCGTTCTTCTGCTTCCTGATCGCTAGTATCGCCGAAACCGGCCGCGCCCCGTTCGACGTCGCCGAAGGCGAGCCCGAACTGGTCGCCGGTTACCATACCGAATACGGCGCCATGCAGTTCGGCTTGTTCTACATGGGCGAATACTCCCACATCTGCATCAACAGCTTCCTTATCTCGACGCTCTTCTTGGGCGGCTATGCTGTCCCGTTCGTGACGACCGAGACGATGCAGGCCCACATGGGCGGCTCCCTGGCAGTGCTCTGCGGCGTGCTCGCATTCCTCGCTCTCGCGTTCCTGCACATGCTTCACCGCTACTCCAAGAAGCTCGCGCTCTCCAAGCAGAGCAACAAGCTGGAAATCCTCCAGGAATACAAGCTCTACAAGATTGTCGCTTGGGCTGCGGTCGCCGTGCTCGTCGTGCTTGGCGTTGCAGCCTGGTTCTTCTACAATCCGGCCAATATGGTCGTGAACGGTGTCGCCGTGGGTAGCCTCGCTACCGCGATTGGTACCGCCCTCATCCACCTGCTCGTGCTTGTCGCGAAGAGCGTCATGTTCTGCTGGGTGTGGATCTGGGTGCGCTGGACTCTCCCGCGCTTCCGCTACGACCACGTGATGAACCTGGGCTGGAAGATTATTCTGAATATCGCCCTCATCAACCTTGTGGTGACTGCCGTCATCGCGAAGCTTGTAGGAGGTAACTAATGCGCGTTATTAGACAGAGGCCCATGAACCTGGTGGAACGCCTCTATATTTTCGAAGCCCTGCGTGGCTTGTTCACGACTCTCAAGCATGCGGCCCGCGGCTTGTTCCGTTACGAGACGCTTCCGACGATCTCGTACCCGGAAGGCCAGCCGGAAATCCGCAATACCTACCGTGCGAAGCACCGCCTGATGCTGCGTCCGGATGGCACTCCGCGTTGTGTCGCCTGCGGCATGTGTGCGGCTGCCTGCCCTGCGCACTGCATCTTTATCGAGGCGACCCGCAGTGACGACCCGCGTATCGAGAAGAAGGTCAAGCGCTTCGACATCGACCACCTGACCTGCGTGTTCTGCGGTTTGTGTGCGGAAGCCTGCCCGGTGGATGCGCTCCGCATGGATACTAAGGAAATCGTCTTCGAGCACCGTACCCGCGACGAGTTCGTGGCGACTCTCGAAACCCTTACCGCCTGGGATCCGAAGGATTACCCGGACGACGAACAGAGCCAGGTGGCTCCGGGCGGTTCCAAGAATGCCGAGGCCCTCAAGGTCTGGGGAATGGAGGTTAAGTAATGCTTGCCCTGATTTATTTCATCATTCTCGCCGTGATTGCCCTCGGGGCCGCCGTGTGCGTGCTCCTGAGCCGTCACCCGCTCTACGGGGCGCTCTCCCTGATTACGACCATGGTCGCCTTGGCCGGCATCTACGGCCTTGTGGGTAGCCCCTTCCTCGGTGTCGTGCAGATTATGGTCTACGCCGGCGCCATCATGATGCTCGTTACGTTCGTCATCATGGTGCTGAACGGTGCCCGCGATTCCAAGACGCCGATGTTCGATAAGGTGTCGCTCTTTATTCTGCCCTCGGTCATCGTGCTTGCCGGCCTTGTCGGCTTTGCGCTGGTGCGTGCCCCGCTCGCCTTCGATACGTCGGCGCTCCGCGGTTCCGTGGCGCTTACGTCCAAGACGCTCTTCGATTTGGCGCAGACCGGTCCCGGCTACTTTATCCTTTTCGAAATCCTCGGCCTCTTGCTGCTTTCCGCCATGGTCGCCGCCGTGCTCATGGCCAAGAAGCGCCTCGGGTCCATCGAAACTGAAAATACGGAGGATAATCACTGATGGAACTCCAACCCATTTTCATTCAGATCCTTGCCCTTGCGCTTTTTGCCATCGGCATCCTGGTCGCCATCACGCGCAGGAACATCATCTTCGTGCTCATGGGGGTTGAACTCGCCCTGAATGCGGTGAACCTTTCCTTCGTGGGCTTCTCGAAGACGCTTCCTGCCGAACTGAGTGTCGCGGGCCAGATTATTCCGCTGTTCTCCATCGCCATCGCCGCTGCCGAAGCGTGCGTCGGGTTTGCGATGGTCATCCTGATTTTCCGCAACCGCGAAAGCATCGATGCGGATTCCTATTCCAACATGAGGGGCTAATCGATGACGAATATTCCTTTGTGGCTAATCCCGATTTTCCCTCTGCTGGGAACAATCATCCTGGGGGCGATTGCCGTAACTTCTTCTGGCAATAAGAAGGGCGCTCCCGAGAATCTCATTGGCACGATTGCCGTGATTCTCCCTGCGCTCTCGTTCGCCTGCGTGACGATCCTTGCCTGCAACATGCCCGCAACCGGGATCCGCGAGACGATTTGCAACTGGATTGACATTCCTCTCCTGAAGGTGGATATCGGATTCCAGTTCGACGCCCTTTCGCGCATCATGTTGCTGTTCGTGACCGGCATCGGAACGCTCATCACGCTGTACTCCATCGGTTACATGCACGGCGACCGCGGATTCACCCGCTTCTTCGCCTACATCAACCTGTTCCTGTTCAGCATGATCGTGCTCGTGCTTTCGGACAACCTGCTCCTTACGTTCCTCGGCTGGGAAGGCGTGGGCCTCTGCTCCTACCTGCTCATCGGCTTCTGGAACAAGGACCTCAAGAACTGCAAGGCTGCCAACAAGGCGTTCATCGTGAACCGCGTGGGCGATATCGGGTTCTTGCTCGGTATGCTCAGCCTCGTTACCCTCGGCGGTGCTGGAATCCTCAACTACGACATGCTCAACCATTTCATCAGCATGCTGGTTGCCGGCGGCCACGTCGACCTCATCATGCCGATGCTCACCGTTACTTGCGTCCTGTTCTTTGTCGGTTGCACGGGTAAGTCCGCGCAGATTCCGCTCCTGACCTGGCTCCCCGATGCCATGGCGGGTCCGACTCCGGTTTCTGCCCTCATCCATGCCGCGACGATGGTGACCTCTGGCGTGTACCTGGTGGCCCGTCTTTCGAACCTGTTTGTCGTCTGCCCCGATGTGCTGAACATCATATTGGTGGTGGGTGCCTTGACCGCCTTCTGGGCTGCCTTCGCGGGCCTGTTCCAGAACGATATCAAGAAGGTGCTTGCCTACTCCACGATCAGCCAGCTCGGCTACATGTTCATGGCCGCGGGCGCATCTGCGTTCGACGCTTCTATCTTCCA
The DNA here is from genome assembly GCF_017551775.1 of Fibrobacter sp. Lineage (NCBI taxonomy): Bacteria > Pseudomonadati > Fibrobacterota > Fibrobacteria > Fibrobacterales > Fibrobacteraceae > Fibrobacter > Fibrobacter sp. Next base: position 5,309 of record NZ_JAFZKX010000030.1, read on the forward strand.
CGTGTTCACGCACGCCTTCTTCAAGGCTTCTCTCTTCCTCGGTGCCGGTGCCGTTATCCACTCGCTGGGTGGCGAGCAGGATATGCGTAACATGGGCGGCCTTATCAAGAAGACGCCTGTTACGGCCTGCGTCATGATTTTCGCGTTCCTCGCGATTGTCGGCTTCCCGGGATTTGCGGGCTTCTGGTCGAAGGACCTCATCCTTGAACGCATCTTCACGGATTGCACTTGGGTAATTACCGGTTCCTGGCTCGCTCCTGTGGTTCCGATGAACAAGATTTTCTACGTGGTCGGTCTCTTCACTGCGGTCATCACTGCCGTGTACATGGGACGCCTCATCATCATGACCTTCTTCGGCAGCTACCGCGGAAGCAAGGAGAGCGAGGCTCATATCCACGAGGCTCCGGCCGTGATGCTCATCCCGATGATTATTCTTACGTTCGGTTCCATCTTCGCCGGTTACCTCTGGGCAGACTACATGGGTGTGCGTATCTTCGCCGATTCGCTCGCTCCGGTGCTCGGTGCGGCCCAGAATTTCGATCCGGCAAGGGCTATCAGTCCGGATATCCTGATGAACGAATTTATTCCGCGCGCTGCGGAACATGTGAACCCGATTATCTTCGCTGCCCTCGGCACGCTCGCCGCATTGCTCGGTATGTTCATCGCCTGGAAGGGCTGGATGCACGCGCATATCCCGGCCGCCAAGGGCTCCAGCGCTCCCGAAGGTTACGCTGCCGGCTGGACGTTCATGTGGGACTACGTGCATGGCTTCTTCGTGAAGGCTGTGAACGTTGCCGCCTGGATTTGCGAAAAGGTTGTCGATGTGTTCTTGCAGGCGTTCCAGTGGACGCTCGGTTCCATCGCCACCATCCTGGGTGACGGCGCTACGGTTTTCCAGGTGCGCAAGGTGCGTTTGCAGCTTGGGCTTAGCATCCTGGGTGTCGTCGCTCTGGTTGTCGTTGTTCTTTTGACTGGAGGTTTGGTCTAATGCTGTTACATCTCCTTGTCCTCGCCCCGTTTGCCGTGGCGCTTTTGATGGTCGTCAACTCCAAGGAAGACTTCAAGGCCGCCACCCGCATGGCAATTCTCTTCGGGCTTCTGTTCTTGGGCATGTCCGTGGCGCTGATTGCGTCTGGCAATGTCGCTACGACCCCGATTGAATGGTTCAAGATTCCCGGTTGCAAGGGACCTTCTTACTACTACCTGTACAGTCACGGACTGGGCGCCTGGATGGTGTTCCTTTCTTGCGGGCTTTCTCTGGTCTCCCTGGTTTCGGCCCGCGGGATCCTGGGCGCAAACTACCGCAATTTCGCCATCGGCATCTTCGCCTTGATGGGCGCGATGAACGGAACGTTCCTTGCCGCAGACGCCGTGCTGTTCTTCTTCTTCTTCGAAGCCATGGTGATTCCGGCCGCGATCCTTATCGCGAGTTTCGGTGGCGAGAAGCGCAAGCAGGCCGCGATGACGTTCGCGATCTACACGCTTGTCGGTTCAGCCCCGATGATGGTCGCCCTCTGGTACCTGCTCACCATTTCGGATAACTCTTTGCTGGTCTCTCTCGCGGTCGCTCTCCAGAGCGTTCCGGAAATGACGCAGATAACGCTTCTCGTGTGCTTCCTGCTCGCCTTCATCGTGAAGACCCCGATCTTCCCGTTCCACGGCTGGCAGGCCATTACGTATTCCGAAGCCTCGGCTCCGCTTTCAGCCATCCTCACGGGTGCGATGAGTAAGGCGGGCGTGTTCGGGTTTATCGCCTGGGTTCTCCCGATTTTCCCGTTCAACCTTGAGGAAGTTTCCGCGATGGTCTGGCTCGGGCTCGCTTCCGCGGTCTACGGCGCGTTTATGGCGCTGCGCGCGACCGACGGCAAGAAGCTCCTTGCCTTCAGTTCCATGAGCCACTTGGGTATTGCCGTTGCGGGCGTGTTCAGCCTTTCCGAGGCGATGCTCCCTGCGGTTCTCGTGCTCCTGGTTGCCCACGGTATTTCGGCCGGCGTGCAGTACTACCTGATTGGTGTCGCTGAACGCATGACGGGCACCCGCAATATCGAAGAGATGGGCGGCCTTGCCCACAAGAATCCCGCATTCAGCTTCCTGTTTGGTGCCGCTGGCGTCATGGCGCTCGCTGTTCCCGGAACCGCGGGCTTTGTCGGCGAATTCTCCGTGCTTCTTTCCCTCTGGGACCAGAGCGTGGTATGCGCCGGTATCATGGGCTTTGTCATGATTCTCTCGGCGGCCTACGTGCTCCGCTTCATCCAGAAGGTCATCTTCGGCAATCCTGCTCGTGAATACACCGAAGGCAAGCGCTGCGGCCACGTCGAAGGTGTCGCCTACGGCGTGATGCTCGTGCTTCTCCTGGTGTTCGGTTTCCACCCGTCGTTCATCACGAACTCCCTGCTTCTCTACGAAGAAGAGAGCACGGAACAGGTCGCTGAAGAAAAGGCGGCTGAAGCTCCGGTAGAAGAAGTCGTCGAAGAGGAAGTTGTCGAGGAGGATGTCGAACCGCTCGAATCCCACATCGTTTCTTCTGCGGATATCGCTAAGCTCGATTCTTCTCTGACTCAGGCCGGTTTCTCCGAAGAGGAACGTAAGGAACTGATCAAGCAGGTTATCGAGACCGAAGCCAACATGGCGAAGGCCACTGCGTACGCTGCCGAGAAGCAGCAGCGCGAAGAAGAGGAGGCTCGAATCCGCGACGCCGCCAACAAGGGCTACGAGGAATTCGATCTCCCGATGGAAAGTGAATCTGCAGAATCGTCCGTAAAGAACGAGGAGGCTTCCAATGACTAGTATCGTCAACTTTTTCCCGGTAATTCTGGTTGCGCTGGGTGCGCTTGCTTCCCTCGCCGTAGAGCCCTTCATCAAGGATGAGAACAAGCACAAGATCATTCCTTGGATTGCATCCGTGTTCGTGGTTTTCGGCATGGCGTCGTTCTACCTGGTCAATACGGGCGTGTGCCACGACCTGTATGCGATGGACCCTGTGCGTCGCCTGCTTGGGCTTGCGGTTTTGCTGTGTGCCCTTCTGGGTGTCGCCGGTCTCCAGTGGACGCTCGCTCACGAAAAGTTCAAGGGCGGTGAAGCCTACGGGCTCTTGCTCCTTGCTTCGTGCGGTGCCGTGCTCATGACCCAGGCCATCGATTTCCTCGCCCTGTTCATCGCCATGGAACTTACGAGCTTCCCGGTGTATGCTCTCGTGGGTATCCGCCGCAAGGACCAGAATGCGGGCGAAGGCGTGTTCAAGTATTTCGTCTCGGGCTCCATTTTCAGCGCCATCTTCCTTTATGGCGTGTCGCTCGTCTATGGCGCTACCGGAACGACTCATTTCAGTTCCGCGATTCTTGAAGGCCGCGGTTCGCTTTACGCCGTGGGCGTGCTGCTCACTATTTTCGGGCTGCTTTTCAAGGCGGGCGCCGCTCCGGTGCACTACTGGGTCGCTGACGTCTATACGGGCGCTTCTGTCGCGGTGACGGGCTTCATGGCCGCCGTCGTGAAGGTCGGTGCCCTTGCCGCGCTCGGCTCCCTCTGGATTGGCATCCTCGTGACGCGCGCTGGTACTGCCGCCGCCTGGAACCTGGCCGAACCTGTTACGGCCGCGGGCCAGTGGCCCTCGCTGTACCATGTGGTAATCGTCGTCGCCGTGCTCTCCATTATTATCGGCGCGTTCAGCGGCCTTGCCCAGAAGTCCATCCGTCGCATCATCGCCTTCTCTGCCGTGATGAACGCTGGCTTCATCGTGCTCGGCCTCCTGCTCCCGAACTACCTCGGCGAAGGAACCGTGCAGCTCGGCTCCATGTTCTACTTCCTCGTCACCTACGCGATCGCGAGCGCGGGCGCCCTCACGGGTATCGCCTACCTTGCCGGCAAGGAAGACAAGAACGAGAATCTCGAAGATATCCAGGGTGCTGGCCGCAGGCGTCCGTTCGTGGCGCTTTGCGTCGCGGTGTGCCTTGCAAGCCTCGCCGGCCTTCCGCCTGCATCCGGCTTCCTCGCAAAGTTCGCTCTCTTTACGGGCGCGTTCTCTGCGGGTCTCAGCAAGGTCGCCATTTTTGCCTTCGCGCTTTCGCTGGTGGCCGCGGTCTACTACCTGCGCATAGCCTTCGTGCTGTTCGCTCCGCGCAAAAAGCAGTGCGAATGCAAGTGCGCCTGCGCGTATTCTCCTTATGGCTACATGCTCAAGTTCATGGTGTCCGTGGCGGCAATCGCCCTGCTCGCCTTGAGCCTTGTGCCTGGTTTGGCCCTGATCGGCTAGCCTTCGGACGGATATTCTAGAAGGATGTGCCCCGCCGGATTCGGTGGGGCTCCTTTTTTATCTATTTTGGGAACGAAAATACGGGGTGCGAAATGATTTGTCAGGAATGCGGAGAACGGTTTAATTTTTATGAGCCAAAATGCCCTTGGTGCGGCGCTCCGAAGCCTATTCCCGAAAAGAAGCCGGAGGAGGAATTGTCCGCTGCTAATATCGAGAAGGCGGAAGAAAAGGAGACTTTCTTCGTATATAAGACGCTGAGAAAACATGACGGGAAATTTAAGATAGTATGCAATTACTTTTTTTCCGTGACTAGCTTCTTGTTTTTCGTTCTCATTGGTGGTATTATCCTTGAGGACTCGGTAAGTGCTAGTAACCTGTATTTTGTTTTTACCCTTTTTATGGCATCTTTTATCATGTTTTTTCATGGTTTTTATTCTTCGAATGTTGTGCGGGAAATAAGGTGCCATGAGGATGAATTTGTCTTGTATTCGTGTTTTGACAAGACCGTCCTTTCCTTCAAAAAGGTTGGTTTGCAAAAAAAGAAAATCGATTGGTTCGACCGCCAAGTTTTGCTGTTTCGCAAGAACGAGGGAATTTTCCTTGTCGATAGCAAGGATTTTCCTGAAGTGGTCGAAACGATGAAGAAGCTTTATTTTGAGTGAGATGGAGAAAGCTATATTTTTAGCAGAAACGGACAACCCCATCGGGAATGAAAAAGGAATTATCATGGACAAGATTTATCGCTCTGGAATTGGTTTTGACGTTCACAAGCTTGTGGAAGGCCGCAAGTGCATTATCGGCGGGGTGGATATCCCGTACGAGAAGGGTTTGCTCGGTCATAGCGACGCTGACGTGCTTTTGCATGCCATTAGCGATGCGCTGCTCGGGGCCGCGGGGCTCGGCGATATCGGCACGTACTTCCCGGACACCGACCCGGCATTCAAGGGTGCTGACAGCCTGGAGCTCCTGCGCAAGGTGGGCGAGGAAGTCAAAAAAGCCGGTTACGAGATTATCAATATCGACAGCATCGTGATGTGCGAACGCCCGAAGGTGAACCCGCACAAGGACGCCATGAAGGCCAACATCGCCCGCGTGCTCGGAATCGACGTGAAGCAGGTGGGCATCAAGGGCACTACGACTGAGAAGCTCGGTTTTACGGGTCGCGGTGAAGGAATCGCCTCCCAGGCCGTCGCCATGGTGCGAAGCCTGTAAGTTGTTTATAATAAATAGAACAAATTATATTATATTTTAAAGTAAACCTTAAGAAAGGAGAGATGATGTCCAAAAAATGGTTTACTTTATGTGCCCTGCTTGCTTTGTCGCAGGTATCTTTTGCCGCATGGAGTGGTTCTGCGAAAATTCCGGAGGCGGTGACGGAAGACGGGCTTACCACATACGAAATTACTAGCCCAGAAGAACTTATCGGGTTTCTGGATTCCATTGTTCCGGTAAATAAGGCCAATGAGAATCTGCGCGCCTACTTGAAGAACGACATCGTTTTTGGCGATGACACCACCAAGCTCTGTGATAAGCGCTGGATCCGTAATGAAGATCAAGACCTTTTTACGGGCGTCTTTGACGGCAAGAGCCATACGATTTACGGCCTGAATGCGGAGAACTCGCTGTTCAGGATGGTTGGACAGAGCGCTGGTACGGTGCGTGATCTGAACATTGCGAACAGCTCCTTCGGTAGTGATTCGGCATATGAGGTCGCGGCAATCGCGGATTATCTGCATGGTTTTGCCTTGAATGTAAATATCATCAATACGGATGTGGTTGCGACAGGCTATGCGGGTGGCATCGCTGCGCGGCTCATATCCTCGGAAGACGTTTTTATCGGGATATTCAACTGCAGCGTCGAGGGCGGTTCTGTCGGTGGCGGTATGTACGTGGGCGGCATCGTGGGCCAGCTCGTGGGCCGCGTGTTTAATTCTACCAATTCGGCACGAGTCTATTTCGCCGACAATATGAAAGGCGATGATATTTCGGTATACATCGGCGGTATCGCAGGCACTGCCGAGATACGAAACGGTTCCGTGCTGGAATCTTGCGTCAACCGCGGTGATATTGAAGTAACGGGAACGCATTTCAACATGTCTGTCGGCGGTCTTGCTGGTGAAATCTCGGGCGGTGCCGAGAACCTGCAGAACTACGGCAACATTACGGTGAAGAGATTGCCTTCGGCTTCTACCGATGTGGACCGGATGGAAGACTTTATATTGGTGGGCGGCATTACGGGATATCTGAGCCGCAGTTCTTTCTTCTCTACGGCTGTTGCCGACCTGCTGAACGAAGGGAACATCAATGTTTCTTCTGAAGAGACAACCGTGCGTGGAACTATTCCTGTTGGCGGAATTGTTGGCCAGACGGCAAAGACCGGCGTGACGAATGTGCTGAACCGCGGATCTATCGAGGTGCGCAGTGGCGCTGAAATGATAGATGTATATGCGGGTGGTGTTGTCGGCAAGGCGCCGATGCAAATTAACCCGGATGGCTTCGTGAAGGTGAAGAATCGCGGGAGCGTCTATGCCGAAGGGGCCGGCAATACGTACGCGGGTGGCCTTGTTGGCTGGATGAACGGGTTTCCCAATGCGAAATTCCCGCAACTGAGCGAGTCGTTCAATTATGGCGACGTGCAGGCCAAGTGCTCGGATGATAACGCCAACCTGAAGGTGGGCGGCATTCTCGGGGGCATGATGGAGATGATCGTGAGCGATGTGTATAATCGCGGGAATGTTTCGACGAAGGGGGACTGCAGCTACAAGTATGTGGGCGGCATTCTTGGAGAGGGGTCAGGTTACCTTGCCGATAGCATCAAGAACGCATACAGTGCGGCTGCAAACGTGGAGGGCGGTGAAATGACTGGTGCCCTTGTCGGGTACTTGCGCGAAATTACCATGCCCTTCAACACGTATTTCGACGTTTCGCTTGCCGACATGAGCGCAATTGGCGATGTGGACCTTCGCGGGGATTGCCCAGAATGCAAGAAGACCACTGCTGAACTGAAGAGCGACGAAATGCTCGCTTCGCTGAATACAGTGAATGGTACTGCGGCGGATCGCCACCTGTGGGTGCGCCACGGCGGGTACCCGGTGCTTACGTTCGATAGCGCATATCAGAACGATTCCATCTATTTCAATATGGAAGAGTTCGTCATCCCGCCGTCACGCAATGAGCAAGATACGCTGAACTTTACGATTTCCACTGCCGAGGAAATGCGTACCTTCCTGGAAATTGGGCGCATATTTAACGATAGGCCCTTCAAGGTGGAACTCGCGAATGATATCGTGATGGGCAAGGATTCCCTGCACCTCATGATGCGCAAGGTGTCTGCCGATACGAGTGGCCGGTGTGCTTCGTTGCAGTTTGACGGCAAGGGTCATACGGTCTATGGCCTTGATATGGAACGCTCCATGTTCCATTGCCTCGACACGAATGCGCTTGTGCAGAACTTGACGATTGCGAACAGCCGGTTCGAAAACGATCGCGGTTTATCTGCGGCGGGTCTTGCCATCCAGAACAAGGGCTATGTGCGTAACGTGACCATCCGCAATAGTCTGGTCCGCAGTGATGATGCAGCGGCCGGTCTTGTCGTATTTAATTTCCGTACGATGCTCGAACTCAAGAACGTGAACACCTCGGTCTATTCTTTGGGTGTCGCCGGCGGTCTCGTCGCATACTCTTACGAAGCTGTCGTCTCGGGTGCGGCCAATTCGGGCAAGGTGTCGGGGCGTGTCGCGGGTGGCATCGTCGGTAGTGCAAACGGTTATGGTAATGGCGCAAATGTCATCTCTAAGACTTCGAATACGGGTACGGTCCTTGTTGAAGGCAATTCTATCGTATTCGGTGGTGGCATTGTTGGGTATGCTCTGCGCACTTCTTTGAGCGAAAACTTCAATTCTGGCCTGGTGCAGGGCTCTGCGAATTCGGATACCATTGCTCTTGGTGGCATTGCCGGTAGAGCGGATACAATCGGTTCCATTTCGAAGATGGGCAACTGGGGCCGCGTGCATGTGATTTCAGCTGATCGCGCGTATGCCGGTGGCCTTGTGGGGCTCTTCAGCGGGCAGGTGGTTTGGGTAGATGGTTTACCCTTCCATAGGGGTGGCTTTTCGCAGTCGTTCAACTACGGCCCAGTGCATGTGGTGGCTTCAAGTGATTCTTCATATGCGGGCGGCCTCATTGGCTATGCAAATGACATTGTGCTCCAGGATGCCTACAACAGGGGCGTCATAAAGAACGAAGGCAATGCGCAGTCGAGCTTTACGGGCGGAATGATTGGCGGTGCTACGTTCTTGACCATTTTTGAAGGCTACAGCTTCACCGATACGCTTACTGGAAGCGGCGTGGGTGCGCTTGTTTACGCAATCAATGGCAAGAGGAACATTGTGAGTACCCTCTATTACGGGGATGAAAAGCTGACTTCGCCTGTAGTCGCGGAACTTTTGAATGACCAAACCAATATCTACGAAGATATCGAGCAAAAATCCTTCGAAGAGATGAAGGGTAGACTCGCTTTCCTTGAGGAGGCTAGCGGTTTGTGGACGCTCGGGAATTGCCTCCCGAAATTGCCGTTGGATACGACCAAGGCATGTGAAGTGAACGTGGTGAAGGACTTCTTTGAGGAAGGCTTTGCCGATAGCGTGGTTTACCTCTTGGATGTGGTATATGCCCCCGATACGACAAGTGGTGAAGAACAACATGCCGATACTACTAGCAGCGAACAACATGCTGACACTACTAGCCACGAAGAACATGCTGATACTACTAGCAGCGGAGAAAAGGATGATCCGCCTCATGCGTTGCCGAAGGTAAAGCCGCTCCCGTTGCATATCGGCGTACATGAACGCGATATCACGGTATCGGGATTGCAGCAGGGCTATCCGGTGCTCGTGTTTGACCTGCGCGGTCGCCTGGTGGTGTCTGCCCGCGCCCATGACGGAAAAGTGAAACTTTCTGTTCCGCGTGCTGGCCGCTATCTGGTTCGCAGCGGGAAGCGGTCGATTCTCGTGACCATCCGCTAGAATCGTTGAACATCCATTAGAACGATGCTCGCCTCCGGGCGGGCATTTTTTGCTTAGACTAGTAACTAATAACAAAAAAATATTCTTAGCGCCGTAAGGCGCTTTTCTATATTTTACAGCAACTTTACAAGAACAACAATTCACCGCCATGAGCCCGGACCGGTGGCATGGGATGTAAAAATCCGGTAAATGGCGCCAACATAGGATGGCCCTATAATTATGACTTGGATGGCTTTAAAGATGCTCGGGTGTCTCGCCCTGCTCATGTTCGGTATGAAGTCCATGAGTGAGGCGCTTCAAAAGATGGCTGGTCCGCAGCTCAGACATGTGCTCGGTACCATGACCACAAACCGTTTCACGGGTATGCTCACCGGCATGTTCGTCACAGCTTCAGTACAAAGTTCGACCGCCACCACGTTGATGACGGTCTCTTTTGTTAATGCGGGGCTGCTCACGCTCGTGCAGGCGATTTCGATTATCCTCGGCGCCCACATCGGTACGACGGTTACCGCGTGGATTATGAGCCTCGGGTTCTCGTTCAACATCGCGAACTTCGTCTACCCGGCGTTCTTCATCGGCATCATTCTCGTGTATCTGAACAAGAAGCGCGTGCTGGGCGAGTTCCTGTTCGGTGTCGGCTTCCTCTTCCTCGGGCTTACCACCCTCAAGGAAACGGGCTTTACCGTGGTGCAAGACCCGGCGGCAAGCGCTTCCATCAGCGCCTTCTTTGCCCGCTTTAGCGAACCGAACTTCTTCAACTCGCTGTTCTTCCTCGTGATGGGTACGGTGCTCACGTTGTGCGTGCAGTCTTCCGCCGCTATCATGGCCATCACGATGATCCTCTGCTCCACCGGCGTGCTCCACATCGACCAGGGCATCATGCTCGTGCTCGGCGAAAACATCGGTACTACGATTACGGCTAACATCGTGGCGCTCTCTGCCAATACGCAGGCCCGCCGCGCCGCCCTCGCTCACTTTACCATCAACGTCATCGGCGTGTGCTGGGTAATCATCGTGCTCAAGTGGTTCCTCGCGGCTGTTTGCCACGTGGTCGGTTTCGACCTCAACATTCACATGGGTGAACCGGGTTACGAGAAGAACCTCGCGAAGATTTCCGTGGTGCTCGCGACGTTCCACTCCGCATTCAACGTGTCGAACACCTTCTTGCAGATTTGGTTCATCAAGTTCATCGAGAAGTTCGTGTGCAAGGTCATCAAGCCCAAGAAATCTGAAGAAGAAGAGGATTCCCGCCTCCACTTCATCAGCTCTGGCCTGATGGGTACTCCGGAACTTTCGCTTCTGGAAGCCCGCAAGGAAATCAGCCTGTTCGCGACCCGCACTCGCAAGATGTTCAACTTTGTGCCCGAACTGCTCGAGATGAAGGAAGAGAACGATTTCGTGAAACTGTTCGCCCGCATCGAGAAGTACGAGGGCATCAGCGACAACATGGAAATCGAAATCGCGAAGTACTTGAACCAGGTTTCTGAAGGCCGCCTGAGTCCGGAAAGTAAGACCACCATCCAGGCGATGCTCAGGGAGATTTCTGAAATCGAAAGCATCGGTGATTCCTGCTACAACATGGCTCGCGCGATCAACCGTAAGTTCCGCAGCAAGGAAGATTTCACCACTGAACAGTACGAACACATCAGGCACATCATGCACCTTTGCGACAAGGCGCTCGAACACATGATTGCCGTACTTGACGATGCCCAGCAGGTGGATGTGAATCACACGCTGAACATGGAAAACGAAATCAACGATTACCGCAAGCTTCTGAAAGAGAAGAATATCGCCGATATCGAAAACCAGAAGTACAGTTACCAGATGGGCGTGCACTACATGGACGTGGTGAACGACTGCGAAAAGCTTGGCGACTACGTGGTGAACGTGGTCGAGGCGCATGCCAACAGGAAGTTCTCGACCTAATGTTGTACCGAAGCGCTGCCGTGCGCAAGCACAAGTGCGTCCATCAGTTTTTTTATGCGCCGTACTCATGTACGGCGTTTTTTTTGTTTTGTAAAATCCATGTAAAGCACGAATAAAACCTTTGCGAAGCCTTTGTTTTAAGTATTGCATTGACTATGATGACTTTTTATCTTGATAAAGGGAAAATCCGCAAACTATGAATACGATTTACATTGTTGAAGACGATTCCGAAATTCGCGAACTGGAAGCTTACGCACTTAAGAGTAGCGGTTTCGATGTGAACGCTTTCGACTGCGGTAAGGTCATGGACGAAGCCGTCAAGACTTGCGTGCC
>NZ_JAFZKX010000031.1 GCF_017551775.1 Fibrobacter sp.
ATTTTTTTTGAAAAAACGGGTCTTAACCAGCATCCGCTACACTTTATCAACAATCTATTAACAATTATTTTTTGGAGCATTCCAGATTCGACGTCTAAAAAAGTCTTTTCGGCGAAATTTTCCCGTCTTTTTTCTTTTTGACCCGAATCAAGATCCCGAAAAAAGCATTTCTTGCATCATGAAGAGGTGAAAAACCATTACAGCACCTCCATTTTGCACCTAATTCGCCTCAATAACACGCAACGACGACTACAAAAGCGACTTTTCATATAATGAAAACGACATACAGCCAATAATAAAGCAAAGAGCCGTGCCTTTATATAGCGACAACGCCTGGATAGACTAAAGCACCATATTCGAAAGCGACATATATGGAATGCAAGCCGCGAAGGCCGGCGCATGCCCGTATCAAACAATTTAGGACAAATTAACAAACATAAACCGCAGAGCCGCAGATAAAAGAAATGGACGGATAAACCGTCCACTGTTTCAAGAAAATTCGAAATGATTATTTCGCCTGCCGCAGCCTGAATGCCACGCACGCGATATCGACTGCGCGGGGCAGGCTCATCTCGCGGCTCATGCCCTGCGGCAGATTGCGGAAGCCGACGTTCTGGATTTTTTCGTGCAGCCTTTGGATAGTCTCGGCCACGGAAGCGTCCGCGCCCGCATCTGTATTGCTCGCAGCATTCTGCAACAAGTTCAGCAGCAGGAAGCCCGCGCCGAATCGCTGCTGCCTATCGACAAGCGTATTAAGGCGCGACGTATCGGCAACGAGGAACCCTATTTGCAACAGGGTGTCGCCCGCAAGCTTCACCTTCACCTGGCGTTCCACGGCAGACGTCGGGCGCACGGACTTTTGCAAGGGCTGCATGTAGGCCGCGAACAGGCGCGCACTTGTTTTTCCTGCTTCGGCAGATGCGGCCGCACCTTCGGCACTCTTGGACGGCTCCACGAACTTGGCACATTCCGCCCTGTAATTCGCCATGACAATTATGTTGTCTGCAATATCGAGATAGTCACCGCAGGCACCCGCGACAAGAATGAAGTTCATGCCCGCAGAAGCGAGCTCGCGAATGCGGTCAGTCAGCGGGATAAGCGGTTCGCGCTCGTCGCCCAGGAGCTTGCGCACGCGCACGTCGCGGATAAGGAAGTTCACCGCGGAGGAATCTTCATCGATGAAGAACGTACGGGAACCCGCCTCCATCGCCTCGAGCAGGTTCGCGGCCTCGCTCGTGGAACCCGAAGCCGAAAGCGTATTGAAGTCCTTGGTACTGACGCCACCCGGCAAATCGCGCACGAACATCGAAAGGTCGGTCCCGCGCACGCTGCGCCCGTCCTCCACGCCCACACGGAGCGCCGTCTCATCCACGACTATACCTTCACGACCGTCGCCCGGCACATGCGGGTATACCGCCCGCGTCAAGGCCTGCAACAGGGTGGACTTTCCGTGGAAGGCTCCACCTGTAATTACCGAGATTCCCTTCGGGATTCCCATGCCGCGGATTTCTCGCCCGCAGGCATTCAACGTCACCGCCATCTCCTCGGGCGCGACAAACGGCACCGCACCCTCGAGCGGCATCTCGCTCAGGCCCGATGCACGCGGAAGCACCGCCCCGTCGGGAACGAACGCGCACAGTCCGCGCCTTTCCATTTCCGCAAGAATCTCCTTGCGTTCTGCAAGCACGCGGTAATGGTCCTGCATCGCGGGCTCGTCCGCCTTGCTGCAGTACAAACCCGCCGATACCAGGTCGGGCATGACCATCGTGAGGATTTCAGCCGCAGCTTCCGCCTGAATCTTGCGGCCATCGCCCGGGAGCCGCACCTGCAGGCACGCGCGGAGTTCGCCGTTGTCTATCCAGAGGGAATTCCGCACCAGCATCTCGGGTCCAGCCACGTCGAACACGATGGCGGCGTCCTTGTCCGGGTAACGTTCCTGCACCAAACGGCTCAAGCGGCGCAACAGGAAATCGCTCAGCGCCAGCCTGCGCTCGTAACTCGAGCCCCATTCCGAGGCATAGCCCAATGTCGAAAGGCCCGCCCTGATGACCACTCTCGAAGGAGGCGCGAACGGATCGCCCTGCACATGGATGAATTCCAGCACAAAGTCACCAAAATCCCATGGTTTGTCGGCGAGGGACTTGTAAAGGCCGTAATTTTTGCCGTTCAAGGCGCGAATTTTCTGGTAAAGGGCTTTCATATTTGAGAAAATAGTAATTAGTCCTTGGTTGTCGGCAACTCTTTTTTGCTGCAAGTTTCTATAAGTATCCAAACTTTTGCACAAAAAAAAAGTAAATTCCCTAAAAACTTTATATTTTATATACAAACAAAAGGAGTAATCCATGAAGAAACTGTATATTTTCGCCCTTTTGGTGGCTTTCCTTGTCTCTGCAGCTGTCGCAGACGACGATCCACCTCCGCGCAACAAGCCCGCAACGGTCACCATCATCACCAATCCGCCTAACAGCGAGGTGTACCTCGGCGGCGAACTGCTCGGCAAGAGCCCCATCGAGAACATGCAGGTCAAGTCCGGTCGCCAGACCCTTATCGTCATCGACCAGGGTTACGAACTGGTGAACCAGCGCGTGAATGTTTGGCCGGGCAACGACAAGCGCAACACCTTCGACTACGGTACCAAGATTCCGAAGGGCCACATCGAAGTGACCACCAAGCCGGGCAAGTGCATCATCTACGTCGACGGTGAAAACTCCGACAAGACCGACGGCGCAGCGCTCACCATCCACAACCTGGATGCCGGTGACCACCTGGTGCGTGCCGAATGCTCCAACCGCAAGTCCGCCGAAATGCTCGTGACCGTGAAGGGCGAAGAAACCGTCAAGATCGAACTCGACGCTACCTCCGGCAAGAAGAAAAAGTAATCTTCAGCTGAATTTGCAAACGAAAGGCTTCCCGTCGCGGGAGGCCTTTCTTTTATTCCGCCCCCGCCGTCATGCCGAGGAAACCCGGTATCAGATATAAACCTTCCGCCCATGCAGTCATCCTGACGAAGGTCAGGATCTGATATATACATTCCGACCCTGAGCGTCCTCAGGGTGACATTCGGGTGTCTGTGATAGTTTAAGGTTTACTCTGCGCAAACGCGCGCAACCTGTTCGCGCAAGTCTTTCAGCTTGAGTTTCGCGATCCCGTTGCCCATGGCCTCGGCCTCGCTCTTCCCCACGCCCTTCGTGGGTTTCGAGAACTTCACGCGGTCACCGCTCACCGCAACCGACATGTCGAAAGACACCAGCTTGCCGAGCGAAGCCTTCGGGGTCGAGACGATTTCGGCCTTCAGCTGCGGATAGCGCGCATCCTTCCCGACGTATATCGCGCTCTTCGCAAGTTCACTTTCAAACGCCATGCAGGCATCGGCGTTCCCCTTGCAATCGAGGCGCACATTGCATGCCGCCCGCTTCACGTCGTAAACCGCGGTGAATCCCTTTTCCAGGCCCGCCTCCCTCAGGATGTCCGTCGGGAAATCGGGCAAGAACAACACCGTCTGCGTTCCCGGAGAGGTATTGGCCCCCTGCAGGGTGAACACAGCAGTCCCGTCGCCGCGCGTGCGGCGCATATCGAGCCTCTTGCCATCCTGTACGGCCTTCAGCGGGAAGTCCGCGACGGGCCCCCTGGCATCGCGCACCGTAACCGCGAAATCCTTCACGAGGTCGCTTTCGACGACAATATCTGCGGGCGAAGAATCGAACCTGATGTTTCCGAGTTTCGATACGATAAGCGACTTGAGGCCGCCGAGGTCGTGCTTCAGGTTGAACGACTCGTCGAGCGTGAAAACCTCGGCAAGTTCCGCCTTCAGTTCGTCATAGGGCCGCAGCAGCGAAATCGCCTCGCCATAGTTGCGCACCGCCTCGTCATAGCGGGAACCGTCGAGCGCCTTGCGGGCGTCGGCCTCGTACTTCGCGACGCGCTTCCTGATGTCGGACATCTGCAGGCGGATATTGCCCGTCATCTCGTCCACGTCGAGCGTCGCCGTCGCACGGAAGCGCTTGCCCTCCTTCGGGAGCGGCCGCACCGAAATCCACTTGACGTTCACGTCAGACGTGACCTTCTTTTTCGATGTATACGACTGCGAAATGGTTTCCTTGCCGGCGGATGCGACATCCGTCGTGTTCAGCCTGTCGTCGACGACCACATTCGATGAAATCTGTTTCGCGACACCCGCGATGGCGGTATTGTTCGCCTGTTCCTGCGACACCTCGGACGACGCCGTATAAGTAATCACCTTGCCCGCAAAGGCAGCTACGGAAAATGATAGCAGCAGAAAGGCGAACTTTTTGATGTCCATATCACTTCATTTCGAGAAGGATCAGTTTCTTCGTGATGTTCAACTTCTTCACGTTCACCGAACCCTTCATCCCGCGACGGATGTAACTGTAGACTTCCTGCGCGTCGCCGAACTTCGCCACATCCGCGAACACGGTCACGTCGATAGTCTTCGCGGTCATCACGTTCACGCTCACGCGCTTGAACGCCTTCTTCAGAAGCTGGGTTACATCGTCCTGGATATCCTCGACGCGCTGTTCGTCGAAATCGCCATGGAGCTTCATGACGACCTTGTACTGGCTGCCGTTCTTGCGGTCCATTTCCCAGTAGCCCTTGATTTTCTTCTCGAGCCCCGGCATGGCACGGCTAGCCGCCGCATGCACAGCCTCGGCGATTTCGCCCTTGGATGCCCCGCTTGCAGCCGCCTGGCTGGTCTGGCTGCCGAGAAGGCGCGCGGTCGCCGCCTCATAGGCGCTCAGTTCGATAAGCACGATGCCTCTCTCGATAGAGGCGGAGAACTTGATGTAGATATCGGCACCTAGCGCAAGGCTCGCGAGGTACGAGAGGTCTTCTTCGCTCTCGGCGATGTCCTGCTGCATCTGCACGACCTCGTCAAGGGCCTCCTGCCCTTCGAGGGACTTCACCTCGTACTGGCGCTGGGTGAGGAAATTGTTGATGGCCTCGGTAGCCATGCGGTTGTTCGGATTGCTCTGGAAAGCCTGCAAATCGCTCTTGCCCTTGGTCTTCTGGGCGGGTACCACCAAGATCGTGGGAGCGCCGGGATTCGCCCGCATCGTGACCGGCTGGGTCCTCACGACACCCCTCTGCACCTGCCTCGGCGCAGTGGCGGCTGCGAGTTCATCAAATGCTTCCGATGATTTGCTGCGTGTATCTGCGGGTGAACCTGCGAAAGATAGGCTTGTCATCAAGCCCAAAAAGACACTCAATATTGCCAATTTTCGCATAAATCTTCCCTCAATCAAGCAGCACGTCGGGTTCCGCTACGCCGAACCCATTTAAACTTTCATAATATATATTTTTTCAGGGCCTTGTTACAAAAAAGTTTACACCGAGCCGATAAAGGCCAATTTTTCCGGACGAATTGTCATACAATTGCATAAAAAGTTCCCTTTTCGTGACTTTTTCGTATTACGGCGCATCCTTTTTTGAAAATTTTTATCTAGTTTCAAGGGTAAAAGTTAACATAGGAGTCTATATGAACTTCAAAGTTTTACTCGCTGCGAGCGCCCTCCTTGCCTCACAGTCGTTTGCCATTATCGGCGTCGGCGTGCATTATGCCCCCAATTTCGGGACCAAAATGACCGGTCTCGGTGCAGACAAGGAAGCAAACAAGGTCGATGTCACGGAAGACAAAATGGTCCAAATGTGGCATGGCGGCTTCGACGAAACGATGCACGGCCTCGGTGTCAAGCTGTGGATTGACTTCCTCCCCAAAATCGACGTAGAAGCGACATTCAACCTCCAGTTCGGCTCCTACGACGCGTCTCTGTTCTACGTGGACTCGTCCGTGGCCATCAAGGGCGGCGAAGGCACATACAAGCAGGTCGACCTCGAAGTTGAAATGGGCGGAACCCCCTTCGGCAAGGCCAACCCGAAATACGTCCAGATGAACGGAGACATCTCCATTACCTACCCCATCACGTTTATCCCCATCTTCCGCCCCTACATCGGCGGTGGCGTCACCTATTACATGAACACCTTCATTCTGAACCAGAAGTTCACCAAGAAGGTCGTGGGCGACACCTACGCCACGCTGCTTGCCGAATCGCAGGCCCAACTTCTGAAAGACCCTACCGCCCTCCTCAACGACCCGAGCAAGGTAACAGACGTCAGCGGCAGAATCGAAGATGCATTAGTTGAAAATATCCAAGAAGCAGCCATCGACGAAGGCCTCAACCAGAGCATCGGCTTCCACCTTCTCGTGGGCGTGCGCGCAAAGCTTCCCATCATCCCGATTGCCGCATATGCGAACTTCAAGTACTACTTCCTCGGTGATTACCCCGAAGAAGTCGATCCGGGTCGCATGGCTGCAGAAATCGGCGTGGGCTTCGCACTTTAACAGGAGTTATCCAGGAGTCAAGGAATAGAAAAGATGTCTCTTAACAATACCAGCAGCACAAGCATCCTCATTGTAGAAGACGAAATTGCAATCGCGGAAGGTCTCGTAGACCTATGCGAACTTAACGGTTACCATGTAAAGCACGTCGCCGACGGTGAAAGCGGCCTTTCCGAGGCCCTCTCCAACCAGTACGGGCTTGTCCTCCTCGACGTCATGCTCCCCGGCATGAACGGCTTCGAAGTCTGCGACAAGATCCGCGAAAAGGACAGGAGCCTCCCCATCATCATCCTCTCGGCAAAGAATTCCGACGAAGACATCATCAACGGCCTCAAGTTCGGCGCCGACGACTACATCCCGAAGCCCTTCTCCGTCCCCATGCTGCTCGCACGCATCGAGGCGGTGCTGCGCCGTAGCCGCCAGTCCCTCGAAAACGAAGGCAAGCTCGCTGCCGGCAACCTCCGCGTGAATTTCCGCGAATACTCGGGCACGCGCGGCAAGGAAGAACTCGCGTTCACCCGCAAGGAAATCGAAATCCTCGAATACCTGTGGAACAACCGCGACCACGCCGTTCCGCGTTCCGAACTCCTCCGCGAAGTCTGGGGCTACGAAAACGCAGAATCCGTGGATACCCGCACCGTGGACATCCACATCACCAAGTTGCGCAAGAAAATCGAAGACGATCCCTCGCACCCGAAGCTGCTCGTCACCTTCCGTGGCGAAGGCTACCAGATGCGTTCTAGTCCCGAATGCTCAAAAACCGCGTAAAGAAACGGCTAGTTCTCTTCTATACGGCAATCTTCGTCGTAATCGCGCTGCCAGTCGCCTGGCTGCTTTATGACTCGTACCTGCGCATGCAGGACGACGCCAAGGCGGAATGGGCAATGCATGCGACGCAGGTGCTGAAGATGGCGAACAACCGCATCAAGGACGACCTCTCGATAGAGAACAAGAGGTCGTTTATGGAGTATCGCTTCATCAAGGTCGCGAAGACCATTTCGGCCGGCGAACAGCCCACGTACTCCGACCTTGCGCTGAACTTCCCCGTAACCTCGTGCAACAGCGATTCCACGAAAATCGACTACTGCAGCCAGTACGCGGGGCTTGTCGGACATTTCCAGATAGACCCGGACGGCGTGTTCAGCACCCCGTACCTGCCGGCGGGCGCGCTCGGCCAGGTGCAGCTCGAGAACAAGGAAATCCGCGAATCGTTCCAGAACAAGCTCAAGTTCATCGTACGCGACATGGGCATCAAGAACAGGGGGACATCCTCCGCGCTGGATACCGGCAAGAGTTCCAACGCTCTTGACCAGCTGGCCAACGAACTCGACCTTTCCAAGACAAAGAAACGCAAGAAGCGCCTCCGCGTCGAAAGGACCTCCGAACAGGAGCAGTTCGCGTTCAACGTGGAATCCGCCAAGATGGACACCTCGGGCCTATACAGGATATTCCCCTACGTAGGCACGATGGACATCGCTATCGAATCGTTCCAGGCCGAACTGAACAGGCAGTACATCGTGTTCTACAGGAACGTGCTGCGCGGCGAAGAGAACTTCGTGCAGGGATTCGTCGTCGACCTGCGGGAATACCTCAAGAGCATCGTCGACCTGGAAATAAGCGACTACACCGACAAGGACAATCACCTCGCCCTGAGATTCAACGACAGGAGCGGGACCATCATCGCGTTCGGCATCGACACGCGCGACGCCATCAAGGTATTCGAAGAAGACCTCACCGAGCCGCTGAACAACATCACGATGGAAATATTCGTCGACAAGTCTGTGCAGAAAATCGGGAACAGCAAGGGGCAAATCGTTACCAACGGACAACTGCTGTTCCTTATCGGCAGCATCATGTTCCTGCTTCTCGGGGGCGGCCTCATTTCCATCTACCGACTCACGCAAAGCCAGCTCAACCTGGCCCAGAAGCGCCAGGACTTCATATCGGCCGTAAGTCACGAGCTCAAGACACCGCTCACCACCATCAAGATGCGCGCAGAAATCCTGCAGAGCAGCTACGCCAAGATGGACGACGCGAAACGCATGAGGAGCTTCGACCAGATTGCAAGCGAGAGCGACCGACTCACGCGCCTCATCCAGAACGTGCTGGACCTCTCCAAGCTCGACGGCAACCGCTGGGTGGCAAACATCCGGAAAGACCGCCCGAAGGCCGTGCTCGACGACTTCGTCACCATGTACACCAAGAACATCGAGGACCACGGATTCTCGCTCACGGTATCGTGCGACACCGATATCGACAAGGTGCAGCTGATGATGGACCGCGACGCGGTGATGCAGATTCTCACGAACCTGGTGGACAACTCGCTCAAGTTCTCGAAGAACGCGGACTACAAGATGATCATCATCGAGCTCAAGATCGATGTCGACCACGTGTACCTCGCCGTTCGCGACTACGGCCCGGGCATTCCGCCTTCCGAAATGAAGAAGGTGTTCCAGGAATTCTACCGCGTGGAAAACGAGATGACCCGCACCACGAAGGGAACGGGCATCGGGCTTTCGATGGTGAAAAAGCTCTGCGCGCTTTCGAACATGCGTATCGAAATCGAAAACGCCGGACCGGGCCTGCGCACAAAAATCCATTTCCCGCCGCAGACCATTTAGTCCTGCAATCACAAATTTTATATTTTAGGGTACGGCAGCGCACTAGCCGCTGCACGACTTTTCGAAGGACCAAACATGACGCAGGAAGATATCCTCCAGAACCCGGAACAATACGACCTTTCCATCGAGACTGTCGGGAAGGGAACGCTGAAATCGCCCATGAAGGGCATGCGGTTCGTATCCGACGAAGACCGGATAAGCCTCACCACTGATGTAAATCGCATTCATGAATTTTACAAGAAGGGCATCGCAGTCCCCTCGCTCGAAGCGGCGGGCCCGCGCGAAACCATATTCCACGACCCGGCATGGACACGTGCGGGCGTCGTAACCTGCGGCGGCCTCTGCCCCGGCCTCAACAACGTCATCAAGGGCCTCGTTCAGGTGCTGTGGTTCGACTACGGCGTAAGGAACATCTTCGGCATCCCCTACGGCTACCGCGGACTCAACCCGTCGTACGGATACTCTCCCATCACGCTGAACCCCGACGTGGTCGACTCCATCCAGGAAGACGGCGGCACCATTCTCGGAAGCTCCCGCGGCATGCAGGACCCTTCCATCATGGTCGACACCCTCATGCGCCTCAATATCAACGTGCTGTTCTGCATCGGCGGTGACGGCACGCTCCGCGGCGCCCACGCGATTGCCGAGGAAGTCAAGAAGCGCAGACAGCCCATCTCGGTCATCGGCATCCCGAAAACCATCGACAACGACTTGAACCTCATCGACCGCACCTTCGGTTTCGAGACCGCGGTGCTCTCCGCGACCGACGTGATTACGAGCGCCCACAACGAGGCGAACGGAGCTTTCAACGGGCTCGGCCTCGTGAAGCTCATGGGCCGCGATTCCGGCTTTATTGCCGCCTACGCGGCACTCGCCACCACGGTGGTGAACTTCTGCCTTATTCCCGAAGTCCCCTTCACGCTGGAAGGCCTCTTCAAGGCGCTTGAAAGCCGTTACGGCAGCGGCAAGACGCACGCCGTGATCGCCGTCGCCGAAGGCGCCGGACAGGAACTCTTCAAAGACCAGGAAGAACGCCGCGACGCTAGCGGGAACATCCTGAAGAACGAC
The DNA here is from genome assembly GCF_017551775.1 of Fibrobacter sp. Taxonomy (NCBI): domain Bacteria; kingdom Pseudomonadati; phylum Fibrobacterota; class Fibrobacteria; order Fibrobacterales; family Fibrobacteraceae; genus Fibrobacter; species Fibrobacter sp. The sequence continues at coordinate 10,045 of NZ_JAFZKX010000031.1, forward strand.
ATCGGCGAATTCCTCACCGAAAAGATCAAGGAGCACTTCGACAAGGTCGGCAAGGAAGTGAACATCAAGTACTTCGACCCGAGCTACATGGTGCGCAGCATCCCCGCGAAGGGCACCGACGCCATCTTCTGCTTCCAGCTCGCCGAAAGCGCCGTACACGCGGGCATGGCCGGCAAGACGGACATGGTGGTGGGCAGCATGAACGAACAGTTCAGCCACGTGCCTATAGAATACGCCGTGAACGAGCGCAAAAAGATCGACCCGAACGGAACGCTCTGGCACGCCGTCCTCGGCGCCACCCGCCAGCAGGATTATTTTGCAGGCAAGGGCAAGGGTAACAAATAAATTAAAAAACAAAAATTTTGTATTATTAGGATATGCTGAAAAAAGAAGACAAGATACTCATCCGTACCGCCATGATGGAGTACCGCAATCTGCTGTTCAAGACGTTCCACGGCAAGGACGAAGAAAAGGAACGGATTGCGCACGTCAACAGGTTTCTCCAGTCCTGGAAAGTGTAACGGAACAATGGGAATTGCATCAAGGATACTCGGAGCGGCCCTGATTGCCGCATGCGCGGTTTTCGCCAACGAAGACCTGCGCTTTGCCGATTCGTGCTACACCGCCCGCGCCGAGCGCGCCAAGGGCGACAAGGCCGACGCGCACAACGCCGCCCTCATGATCGAGGCCTACAAGAAGGCTATCGCCGACGCCGCGGTCGAAGAGGAAGCCACCGAAGGTTACGTAAAGAGCCTCTATTTTTCGTTCCGCTTCGTGCCCTTCGAAAAGAGCATGCGCTCGAAGAAGCTCGATTCCCTGAAGAATATCACCGAAGCCGCCTACACGAAGTTTCCGAAAAACAAGGTCATTTCGCACATCTACGCGACCGCGGTCTCGATGTGGGGCGCCGACAAGAACCCGCTGCAGGCGGTGAAGGACGGCGTCGCGAACAAGGTGCGTGACGTCGCCACCCAGACCGAAGACTGGCAAGTGCTCGGGCGCGCGCACCAGTTGCTCCCCTACGTGCCCCTGATCCTCACATGGCCCGACAAGAACCTCGCGGACCAGTACCTGACTCAGGCACTGCAGCAGGACCCGAAAGACCTCTACAACTACTTCTTCTTGGCGGAACTGCGGTTCGACCAGAAGCGTTACGCGGACGCCCTCGACCTGATTGAACGCGGGCTTTCACGCGGGATACGCACCAACTTCTTCATGGAAGACAAGCGCGGCCGCTGGCAGCTGAAAGAACTGAAAAAGAAGATCAACGCGAAGTTGGATAAGAAATAGTTCCTAGTTCCAAGTTACTAGTTCCTAGCAAATAAGGTCTCGAGAAACATCTCGGGACCCGTATTTCTATTAACCAGGAACTTGCCCCTACGGGGCGGCGGTGTGACGGGTGTGACGCATAAAAAAAGGCGGGCTTTTATGCCCGTCTTTTTTCATGGACCCTATCATGCTTCGCATTCCAGGGTGACATTTGCTATGATTTGACGCGGTATCTTACCCAGCCTGAACTGCGGTGAGGGCAATCGTGTAGACGATGTCTTCCACGAGGGCGCCGCGGCTGAGGTCGTTCACCGGCTTGGCCAAGCCCTGGAGCATCGGGCCGATGGCGATGGTGCCCTGGGCGCTGCGCTGCACGGCCTTGTAGCCGATATTGCCCGCGGAGAGGCTCGGGAACACGAAAACGGTTGCCTTGCCTGCGACAGTGCTTCCCGGGGCCTTGAGGGAGCCCACGCTCGGGGTAGTGGCGGCATCGTACTGGAGCGGGCCATCCACGAGCATCTCGGGGCGCGCTTCCTTCACGATCTTGGTGGCTTCGCGCACGAGGTCGGCATCGGGGCCCTTTCCGCTGTTCATGGTGCTGTAGCTGAGCATCGCGACACGGCTCGGGAGGCCGAAGGCCTTGGCGGTGTCGTCGCACTGCATGGCGATACCCGCGAGTTCCTCGGCGGTCGGGTTCAGGTTGATGGCGCAGTCGCCGTAAATGTAGGTCTGGCCGGGCATGCACATGAAGAACACGGAGCTCACGGACTTCACGCCCGGAGCGCACTTGATGACCTGCAGGGCCGGGCGCAGCGTATCGGCGGTAGAGTGGATGGCGCCAGAAACGAGGCCATCGACTTCGCCAAGCTTGAGCATCATGGTACCGAGCATCACGTTGTCGGCGAGAGCGGCGCGGGCCTGGTCTTCGGTCATGCCCTTCGACTTGCGGAGTTCCACGAGCGTCGGCACGTACTTTTCGGCAAGTTCGGCAGAGGGTTCGATGATTTCGATGTCAGCCGGGAGGGCGACACCCTGTTCCTTCGCGACGGCGAAGATTTCGTCCTTCTTGCCGATGAGCACCGGCACCGCAATCTTGCGGTCGATTACGAGCTTCGCGGCCTGAACGGTACGCGGTTCGGAACCTTCGGGGAGCACGATGCGCTTCTTGACCTTGGAGGCCTTGAGGAGGAGGCCGGCGCGGAACATGGCCTGGCTGGTCTTCCTTTCGGCGGCGGGCTCGGCGAGGTCCTTCGCGAGGCACTTGGGGCACTTGAGCAGGCGCTTGGGGCAGAACAGGTCGGCATCGTCGCTGTCACAATAGATTTTCGCGTCGAGAGCGGTGGCGAGAGCCTCGTTGAACTTCTGGGCGACCACGGCGCTCATGCCCTGGGCTCCGGTAACGGCAATAGCGTCAACGGCGGAAAAGTCGTGCATCAGGAAGTCGGCGGCGATCGTCTCCATGAGCACTGCCGTATTGCCCGACTTGATCTGGGCGGCGGCAGCGGCACCGTTCACGTTCAGTTCGTAGGTCGCGCAGGTAAGGCCGGCAGCGGCAATTCCATCTTCAAGTTCCTTGAGAGTCGCTTCCATATGTTCGGAAACGACCAGATATACACGGTTCATAAAAGCTCCTTTTAAAACTTTACGCGATAAAAATAGGATATTTGGAGAGCAAAAAACATGCCCATAAAACCGAAAATTCTGATACTTTTGGTTCCAAAGGATTTTTTTTACCAAAAAGGGGCAAAAATCACCCCTTTTTCGCACATTTTATTGCAGTGTAAAATATTATATAGTTGGCATTTAGGGCAAAAATAGGATATATTTAGTATATCGCCCTAGGATTGGGTTTAGTTTAGAAAGGAGCGAGTATTGTGTGGTATAAGTCTATCACTCGAGTTTTCCTGCTCACTTTAGCCATGGCAGTGTGCGCTAGCGCACAGTTTGGTCCGCGTGACAGGAGCTCTTCATCTACTTCCGACGGCCCCGGAAGCGGCAGAACCGTTATCAGGTTCATGCCCTCTTGGACTAATACCTCGGCCGTCATGATTATTAACGGTCAGGAAACCATCATGACCGCAGTCAAGAACTACTGCGGCTGGTTCGAGGCCAGAACACAACAACCAGCGGGGAATTTCTTCGTCCGCTTCAAGCAGACCATCGGTAATACCTACGTAGGTGCTGAAGGCAATGAGGAAGTCGCCACGGGCGCCCTCCCCATGTTCAATGAAATCCTGCTTGACAGCGTCGCCGCCCTGAGCGATACGCTCTGGATCCAGAGCTTCAAGAACGGCGCACCAGAAGTTTTTGCGGAATACCCGGGAATTCTCGGCCCCTGCCCGACACGCACCATCTCGGTGATGATGTTCGACTGGCTGCACGGCACCTTCGGTGACGGCGAATTCGATAGAACTGATGGCCAGAAAATTTGGCTCGGCGGCAATAACGCCTCCAAGGATTCCCTCCTCGATAACTACGCCTACCTCATCAGTAACGACTTCGGTAGCGGTGGCTGCCAGTCCACCGGAGGCAGAGCCATGCTGGGCATGGTGGAACCGGTGCTCGGCGCAAACGGCGTGCCCAAACGCAACAGCTCGAACTTCCCCGCAGACTGTAACGGAACCGACTGGCTCGACTACTGGTTCCTGCCTCTCGAAATAGGCCAGGACGCCGCGGGCAAAAAATACACGAACTCCACCTGCCGCAACCTCGACCTCGAACTCGACAAAGAAGGTTACTGGTTCGGGCAGAAGAACAGCCAAAGCCCAGAAAGGGGCCTCTTCTTCCTGGATGACTTCCAATACCTCGACGAAGCGCAGACCGTTCCCAATATCTTCTATGACCACCTGAACGGAAGCGGCGGTTACCACAACTTCGGCTTCACGATGAAGTTCCAGGCCAAGTTCGAATACGTCCGCGGACAGAAGTTCGAATTCAAGGGCGACGACGACGTGTGGGTGTTCATCAACAACAGACTCGTCGTGGATATCGGTGGCCAGCACGCCGAAGTGAGCGGCGCCGTGGATCTCGACACCCTCGGCCTCGTCGAAGGCCAGGAATATCCCTTCCACATCTTCTACGTGGAACGCCACACCAGCTCGTCGAACTTCATGATGCGCACCTCCATGGACCTGCACACCGACGCGAGCATCTTCCTCACGAGCGACTCGCTCAACGCGATCGCGACAGGACAGCCCTGGAGCCCCAAGAATTACACCGTCTGGCAGATTACGAAGGGCGACGCCCTTAGCTGCGACTTCGACGCCAACGATGGCGGCTTGATCGATACGACCGAAGGCCCCTCCAACTACCGCCTGACCGGTAACAATCTCGGTGAAGCAGGCGTAATGCTCGACGCTACGAACAAGTGGTGGTACGAAGGCATCATGATTGATGAAAGCTGGACCAGGTTCACCATCGATACCGCAAGGATCGTCGAGAACAACGGTCTTGCCCCGGGCCACTACTACTTGGAAATCACCCTGAAGTCCGACCCCTCGCAGAAGACCGGCGTTTGGTTCACCATCCCGCCGTACAAGGTCCCGACGCTCGTGTTCGCAACCGAGAGGTGGCAGTCCTTGGGAGCGCAGGTTTCGGGCGATACGCTCCAGATTGGCAAGTGGGCTTACGAGAAGTACAAGGTGCAGGTGATGTTCCTCGAAGAATGGGCGCAGGTGTCCATCTATAACCAGAACGTCTCCCTGACATCGTCCGACCCGAAGATGCAAATCGTCGACGAGAACGGCAAGCCCATCGGCAAGGTAACCCTCGATTCCAGCGGACGTGCAAGCTTCTATGTCATCGCGAACGCCCCCGTCTCGGGCGTCACCCTGCAAGCGAAGGGCACGGCATCTTCCGCCTCGTCGTGGATAAAGCTCGTATTCCAGGAACCGCCCATCCCGAGAATCTCGCTCGCGAAGATTTTCGACCGCAACGGCGACGGAAAGGGCGATAGCGTGTTCATCCACTTCGACCGCAAGCTCGGTGGCGACAACAAGCTCGACTCCCTGCAGTTCGCGTTCGGTGAAGGATTCCCGGTTCAGTCGACCTACGACATCCACAACAACCAGACCGACATCTCCATCGTCTCCAGCAAGACCTGCGAACCGAAGAAGCACTGCGGATTCAGCTCGCTCATCTTCACCGGCGGCAAGGAAGGCGTCTACAACGGAAGCGTGGATACCTGGTTCACCTATAAGGAAGGCGGCAAGAGCTATCACTTCCATATCGCGGCCGACCCGCTTACGGACGGCGTAAACCCGATAGTGATGCAGGCCGTCAAGAGTATCACCAAGAACGGTCACGTGCTGAGCCTCTCGTTCAGCGAGGCCATCACCGATTCCACGAGACAGTTCTTCAAGGACATGTTCAGATACGTATGCGTCCGCTCCGGCGCAGTCGTAGACCCGGAAAAGCCGATCGGCGCCGACAAGGGTTCTTCCAACAGCAAGATGGACCTGCTGTTCACGATGACCACCGTCGATGCGGTAATTCCCTCCGTGGGCGACTCTGTAGGCTTTGTACCTGGCGAAGGCGGAGGCTCCGTAAACGTGGCTCTCGACCTGAGCAACAACAAGCCTCACAAGTACACGCCGATGGTGAGAATCTCCGGCCAGCAGGATATGCAGATTACCGGTACCGACGTGCGCCCGATTTCGGCCGAGAACCCGATTATCGACACGGCAGGTACGACATCTCCGTTCCTCATCTCGAATACCGACGCCGACGCGAAGGCCGTGGCTGATTCCCTCGGCGTGCAGGGTCACCTCGTCGGGTTCGATGTCGCGGAACTCATCGCGACACAGACCGCCGAAGAAATCGCAAGCCTCGACGCGCTCATCTCGACGCTCCTGAATGCGGGCAAGGACGACACCACCTACACGGTAACCGAAATCACCGAAGAGGAATCGGTCGCCCAGCTTATTGCGTTGATTGAATCCGGCTCCATCAGCGGATTCAGCGACGAAGCCTTCCAGGGCGTGCTTGACGGATCGATAACCGCCGACAACTACAAGAAGAAGTTGAACGACGAAGACCTCGCGCTGTTCGAAGAATACGTACAGAGCGGTATCGAAGCGAGCCGCGACACCGTCGTGAACATCTCGCCCGCCGCCAACAAGGACGTGAGCAAGCTCTTCCAGGATATCATCGACGGGACCATCTCGGAGAAGGACCTGAAGAAGGCCGGCGTAAGCGAAGAAGTCATCGACGCCATCAAGAACGGAACCATCACGGCTAGCAACCTTGACCAGTTCCGCGACGGCACGCTCACCCTCGTGAAGCCCGACGACGTGAAGCTCAAGTACGAAACGTTCTACTACACGCACCTCGGCAACTACGTGGGCGGCAGTTCCGGCACCATCCTCTGCTCCGACAAGGAAGTCTACGGAGAAGAAGGATGTCTCGTGAATACCGGTAACCTGTTCCTCGCCTGGAATATGCGCGCCAAGGACGGCCGCCTCGCCGGCACGGGCGTCTACATCGCCCGCCTGCACATGAAGGTAGTCGTAGGCAAGAAGACCGCCACCGACATCACGCGCGACCTTCTGTGGGGCGTGCGCCGCGGCGGCAAGAACACGCTTGACCTGGGCGCCATCCTGAAGGACAACGAAAATAACAAAAAGAAAAAGAACAGAAGATAATCTCTCTCGGGTAAAATAAAAGGGCCTGCGGCAATACCGCAGACCCTTTTTTAATACCGTCCGTTCGTCACGCCAAGCGACGAACTCCGTTCTTTACTCTACACAGTGCCGTAGAGTTCGGTCATATCCTCGCCCGCCTTGTCGAGCATCCAGAACTGGTTCACGTAGGCGCATTCGTCTTCGACGAGGTTGATGCGCAGTCCGTGCTTGCTTTCGAGGTAGCGGTACATGCGGCAGGAATCGGCACACAGGGCGTCGACCATCGCGGTGCTCACCACCAGGGTGACTTCGCGAATCTTGCCCTTGTTGCGCGCACGGCCCATCCAGCGGTCGATTTCGCCCATCGTAGATTCGAGCATGGCGATACGTCCGCCGCCCTGGCATACCGGGCAGATTTCCGTCTTCTCGGTCATCAGGTTCACGCGGACGCGCTTGCGGGTCACTTCCATCAGGCCGAACTTGCTAATCTGCGCGGGACTGATAGGCGCCTTGTCGCGGCGGATCGCCTTGCGGAATTCCTGGTACACGGAATCGCGGTCGGAATCGGCAGCCATCTCGATGAACTTGATGATGATGAGGCCGCCCACGTCGCGCATGCGGAGCTGCTTCGCGATTTCGCGGCACGCCTCGATGTTCGTGTCGAGCGCCTGCCTGTTGCGGTCCTTGCCGCGAGGCTTGCCCATGTTCACGTCGATGGAAACGAGCGCCTCGGTCTGCTCGATAACGAGATTGCCGCCGTTGAACAGCGGGATGCGGCGCTGCAGGGAGCGCGCGTAATCGTTTTCGATCTTGAAGTGTTCGAAGAGGCTCTCGTTGGAATTCCAGAGCTTCACCTTGTTGAGCTTGTCCGGAGAAAGCACCTTCAGGTAATCGCGCAGGGCGATGAATTCCTCGCGGTTGTCGATGTACACGAAGTCGGTATTCTCGCCGAAGTATTCGCGCACCGTCTGCTCGATGGAATCGGATTCCTCGTAGATGCAGGTTTCGGCAGGCTGGTTCGCGAAGTTGAACTTCGTTTGTTCCCACTTGCTCTCGAGCTCGCGCATCTGCTTGCGGATTTCGAATTCAGATTCGTTCAGGCCGTTCGTGCGGACGATGTAACCCACGTCGCGGCCCTTGAGGCGGCGGACGACCTTCTTGAACTCGCGGCGCTTGGCCGGATCGCGTTCGCGCTTGGAGACGCCGATGAAGTTCGTTCCCGGCATGCACACGAGGAAGCGCCCCGCAAAGCTCAGGTGGGTCGTAAGACGGGCACCCTTGGTGCTGATGGGTTCCTTCACCACCTGCACCATGATTTCCTGGCCTTCCTTAAGAATCTCGTCGATGGAGATTTCCTTGGACGGACCGCCCTCGTCATCGTCGTCACCGTATTCGCGGCGCAGGAGTTCGCTACGGTCCATCGCATCGTCCTGATGCAGGAAGCCGGCCTTCTCCATGCCGATATCGATAAACGCGGCCTTGAGCGCGGGCAAAACCTTCTGCACCACGCCCTTGTAGATGTTGCCGAGCACGCGCGTCGACGACACGCTTTCCACGACCAGTTCCGCAAGTTCGCCGTCTTCCATGATGGCGATGCGCTTTTCGTAAGGAGTCTTGCTGATAAGGATTTCGCGCTTGCACTTGTTGCGGCTGCGTTCCCTGCCGCGCTTGGGACGGGCAGATGTCGCCGGAGCGTCGGATTCCGCGAAGTTGTACAGATCCGTGATGTCTTCCTTTTCGGCATTGAACATCCAGAACTGGTTCACGTGCGCATGGTCGTCCTGAACGAGCTCGACCTTCATGCGGTGCTTGTCTTCGAGGTAGTGCAGCATCCTGGCCCTGTCGCGGACGAGGACCTCCACCATCGGAGCGCTGAGCACGAGCGTCACGTTCTTCAGGTTGCCCTTCGCATGGGCGCGCGCCATCCAGCGGTCGATCATGCCGAGCGCGGATTCGAGGGTCGCGATGCGGCCACCGCCCTGGCACACCGGGCACGCCTTGGTCTTGCCGGAATCATCACGGACGCGCTTGCGGGTAATTTCCATGAGGCCGAACTGGCTTATGGGCGAAGGCATCACCGTCGCCTTGTCACGGCGGGCGGCCTTGCAGAATTCCTGGTACACCGTCTCGCGGTCGGCATCGGATTCCATGTCGATGAAGTCGACGATGACGAACCCGTCGATATCCCTGAGCCTAAGCTGCTTCGCGATTTCGCGGCAGGCGTCGATATTGGTCTCGAGGATGATTTTGCTCTGGTCCTTGCCGTGCACCTTCGGTCCGGTGTTCACGTCGATGGAGAGGAGAGCCTCGGTCTGTTCGATAACGAGGTTCCCGCCGCGGGAAAGCGGCACCTGGCGCTGCAGGGAGCGCGCATAGTCGTTCTCTATCTTGAAGTATTCGAACAGGCTCTCGCTGGAGCTCCAGAGCTTCACCTTGTCCAGCATGTCGGGAGCGACTTCGCGCAGGTAGTCACGCAGCGTGAAGTATTCGTCGCGGTTGTCGACATACACGTAGTCGGTGTTCTCGTTGAAGTATTCGCCGATGCAGCGGCCCGCAGGATTGGATTCCTCGTAAATGCAGGCGCCAGGAGCGGCACCCGCAAAATTGTCCTTGGTGCGGCCCCACTTGGCCTCGAGGAGGCGCATCTGCTGCTGCAGTTCCTCTTCGGTGGCGTTCATGCCTTCGGTACGCACGATGTAGCCCACGTCGCTTGCCTTGAGACGGTTGACCATCCCCTTGACTTCGCGGCGGCGAGACATATCGCGTTCATGCTTGGAGACGCCGATAAAGTCTGAATTCGGCATGCAGACCAGGAGGTTCCCGGGAATGAGCAGGCGCATGGTAAGCCCGGCGCCCTTGTTGCCTTCGGGCTCCCTGTTCACCTGCACCATGATTTCGTCGCCTTCGCGGAGCGCCTTCTCTATGGCAACTTCCGAATGCGAATCATCATCGTCGTCAGACGCACGGGAAAAAGAGGCATTCCTGTCGACGGCTTCGTTCTGGTAGAGGACTCCGTCGGTACCGAGACCCACGTCCACATATGCCAGTTTCGCTGCCGGAACGACCTTCTTAACAACGCCCTTATAAATATTGCCGAGAATCGGATTGGAAGAAGCGCCATCGACTACGAGTTCCGCAAGTTCGCCATCTTCCATGATGGCATAGCGGGTTTCATAGGGCGTCTTGCTAATCAAAATTCCACGTTTGCACTTGTTCGTCATTAACAGTCCTAAAAAGTAGTGTAAAACCTGATTGAAATCAAAAGCACCCAAAAACGGCTATCCTCGCACGGAACGCCGCTTTTAAGTAGCATAAATATAACAAGAATTGTGTCGGAATTAGGCGTGAACGGCCATGCGAAGTGAGCCCGAACCGCCTTACACGAGTCAAGCGCGAACGGTCATGACAGATGAGCCGGAGGGGTGCCGGCGCTGCTGCGGATCGCCTCCTGCTTGCGGGCGACAATCCTGTCGGCGATGGAGCGCACCTTCTCGGTAAGCCAGAGCCAGGACTGGCTCGCCTCCTGATAGTCCGCCTCGCCGAACATCTGCACGCGGCCATCGCGACGCAGCATTTCCACCTGCCGGAAGGCCTTGACATCGCCCTTCGGGTACACCGCGAACGTGCTTCCGCCATTGTAGTTCAGGATGCTGAACGCCGGCACGTCGGAGGGGCCGTCGGCGATGTAAACCATGTTCTCGAAGGGCACGCGCCTGCTTTCGCGGGCGATGGAGGAATTCACGTCGATAGTTTCGGGATACCTGTTGCTCCCCTTGTTTATTTCAAAGAGGTAGCGGGTCTTGGACGTGTTGTCGAGGGCGCACGCAATCTGGGTGATTTCGCGGCCGGCCGAAGACCCCGAACCCGCGGGGCATACAGCCGGAGCGGCGCCGTCAAGGAATCCGGGCTGCAAGGCGTCCTCGATGAATTCGCAGCCAAAAATCCCGTCCACATGGGGCGCGATGGCGCTCCCGCGGATAGTTTCCGCAAACCCAGTACTAACAACGTAATGTTCCAGCCGGATGTCAAACGCCTTGTACTTCGGGTCTTCGGCAATGAGGTTTTTCACCCCGGCAAAGAAATCGGGAAGCCCGGGGTAGAACACGAGTTCCTTCCCGAATTCGCGCAGCAGGGCGTTGTTCAGGCCCTTAAATATGCCCGCCTTCACGTAAGTGAGGATATGGTTCAGGTAGCTCGTATCGGAATTTACCGATATGCCCTGTTCCGCATAGCGGACCTTGAGCGCATTCACCTCTTTCCAGAACTTCGCGCCGTCGACACCGTAATGCCTGAAAAGCGGGTCCTGCATGTACGAACTGATGAGCGTCTTGTCGCAGTCCCATACCATCGCGATGATGTTCTGTTCAAAAGGAGCTTGCTTCATTTAGTAATAAAATAGTCTTCGGGATTTACGGGTACGCCGTCCACGCGGATTTCGTAATGGAGTCCGATGCCGGATTCGCGGCCGCTCTCGCTGATGGTGGCGATGGGGTCGCCGCGGCGCACGCGTTCGCCTTCACGCACCAGCGCATGCCCGAGATGCGCATAGAACGTGCGGACCTTCGGGAAATGGGTTATCTTGATGGAAAGCCCGAAACCGCGGTGCGCGCGTACCTCGCTCACGACGCCCGCACCCGTCGCGTACACGGTGTCGTCCACGTCGGCGACAAAGTCGATACCGCGATGCGGAAGCTCGATTTCGGTGAAGGGGTCGCGAATCATCTCGAAACGGTTGCGCACGGCATGCCCGTTCTTGAGCGGGTGAATCACGGGAATCGCGGCGGCAACCGCGGAATCCTTCTCCAGGCTCGCCAACATATTCTTGAAGGTCTTCTCGATTTCGCGTAGGCTCTTGCGCGAAGAAAGCGGCACGTATTCCTCGCCACCGAAATCGTCGAGCGCGAATCCCAGGCCGCTCAGTTTCAGGGTGCTGTCGCGGAGCAACTTGGTCTCCTCGGCCCTGAGGATGGATTCATCGACCGTCTCGCGGATAGCCTTGATTTCTTTCTTGACAGTCTTGTTCTGGCGATAGACCGAGATGACGTCGTCGTTTGATATGTTGTCTATAATCTGCATGGGCGAAAACAGGACAAAACCCGCGATCGCAAGCAGTATGGCTATCGGGATAAGGATAAGGCGCAACAAGGACACGCGGTAATTCTTGCCACCGGACGTCCTGTCGCCAAAAACATGTATTTCGATCTTGCGCACGGGTTAACGCTTCTCCCCGCCAATCTTGTTTTCGAGGTCGGCGATACGGCGCTGGGTCTCTTCGATCTCGCCAATGAGCTCCACTACGGAGGCGTCGTTCTTGATGGTGTTGAGCAGGTCGCCCTGAACCGCCCTGTAGAGCTTCTGCCCGAGCGCCTGGAACCTGGTTTTCAAACGGCCTTCTTCCGATGCCAGTTCAACCCTAGCCAGGGCGGAGCCGGCAAACCCCGCAGCGGCGCTTTTTATCTTGTTAAAAGGCGTTTCGTTCATACATCCTACCTCGCTCGGCCCTAAAAAATAGTAGTTTTTCAGTGTAAAAAATCAATGGAGACATAACATGAGCCGAAGCGAACGCAGACGTGCAAAACAGAACGTTAAAAATTTCGTGCCAAAGAAAACGAATTCCATGAACAAGTGGGTCATAGTCGCTTTGGCGGTAATAGCAGTCGTATTCTTCGTGGGTACGACAATCATCCAGAGAGGTGCATAACATGAGGTTCGTGATAGACAAGACCACATTCCAGGATGTACTTCAGGCGGCAATCAACGCCGTGCCCAACAAGTCCACCATCCAGATTCTCAACAACTTCGCCCTCCGCCTCGAAGGCAACTTCCTCGAAGTGAGCGCCACGGACCTGAACCTCGGTATCAGGGCCCAGGTCGAAGTCCAGGGAGAACGCGACGGTTCGGTCGTCATCAACGCACGCAAACTTCTTGAAATCGTGAAGAGCCTCGTAGATCCGAGCATCACCAACGTCACCATGGACGTCCAGGACTTCCTCGCCACCATCCAGTGGAGCGAGAGGGGCAAGGCCTCCATCACCGGTTTTGACGCAAGCGACTTCCCCCCGTTCCCCGAAGTTTCTGAAGGCGAAGCCCTCAACTTCGCGGCAAGCGAACTCGCATTCCTCGCCGAAAAGACCGCATTCGCCTGTTCGACCGACACCATCCGTCTGAACCTGAACGGCGTGTACCTCGAAGCGAAGGACGGCGTGATTTCCATGATTGCGACCGACGGCCACCGTCTGGGCCGCGCCGTCATCGAACAGGAAGGCGCAAACCTCACGAACGGCGCCATCATCCCGAAGAAGGCCCTGCAGCTCATCCTCCACATGGTGAAGCCCGATGCAACCGTCGAGGTCCGCACATCCGCGACGCACATCCTCTTCAGCACCGGCACCACGCAGGTCATCTCCAAGCTGTTCGAAGGACCGTACCCGAACTACCGCGCGGTCATCCCGCAGAACTTCGAGCGCACCGTGCAGCTCAACACGACCGAGTTCCAGAACAAGATGCGCAGCGTGCTCGCCATGGCGAACGCCCGCACCCACAAGGTCCGCCTGCAGATCGACGGCAACACCATGGAACTTTCCGCAAGCGACCCGGATGTCGGCGGCGATTCCCGCGAAGCAATCGCGGTGACGCACAACGGCGAAGGCAACTTCAGCATCGGGTTCGACGGACGCTACCTCACTGAAATCTTCAGCATGTGCAAGAGCGAAGAAACCATCATGAAGATGAACAACCCGATTGGCGCCTGCATCATCGAACCGGTGGGCGAGAACCTCGGGTTCAGCTTCCTCCTGATGCCGACGCACCTGAACGACGACTAAGGAGCGAGGTTCAAACTGTTCAAATCGGGGCACCGCATCAGCGTGCCCCTTTTTTAGGCCCTCATTTCATTTTTCGTAAAAGTCAATGGCAAACGCAATCCGCAAACGCATCAGCAAGAAGATTACCAAGGCGCTGCACGACTTCAACTTGATTGAAGACGGTGACAAGGTGCTCGTCGCCGTGAGCGGCGGGAAGGATTCGAGCGTGCTGCTGATGGAACTTGCCGCCCGCATGGGAAAGTTTTTGCCGGATTGCGAAATCGCCGCGATACATATCCAGAGCGACTTCGCGGACAAGGCGCCCCGTGAATTCCTGCAACGCATGGCGGAGCAGTACCCGCAGATCCCGTTCTTCTTCAAGGACGTCGCCGTGGAAGGCAGGCTCAAGGAAGGCCGCACGCTCAACTGCTACTGGTGCAGCACGCAGCGCCGCACCGAGCTCATCAAGTTCGCCCGCGAGAACGGCTACAACAAGATAGCGCTCGGCCACCACATGGACGACATCGTAGAAACGCTCCTGATGAACATGCTCTACAAGGGCGAGTTCAGCGGCATGCCCCCGATGGTGCCCTACGAAAAATACCCGTGCAGCATCATCCGCCCGCTGTGCTACTGCGAAGAAAGCGAAATCATCGAATACGCCGAAGACGCGGACATCCGCAAGTTCACCTGCACCTGCGAGTTCTCGAAGGCGTCGCACCGCAAGACCATCCGCGAAGAAATCAAGAGCCTCACCAAGGGCAATTCCACGTTGAAGGCAAACTTGTTCGAAAGCATGCGAAACATCCGCATGGACTATTTGCTATAGACGCCCGCGGATAATCCGGGATTTTTTATTACGTTTATTTTTAAACACGCCGCACGGAGGAAGCCATGGCCCTGATGATTATCCAGTTGCTAATTGTACTGCTCGCGCTCTACGTGGGCTCCCGATACGGAAGCCTCGCCCTCGGTGCGATTTCGGGAATCGGCCTTGCGATTCTGGTGCTCGGATTCGGACTCAAGCCGGGCACCCCGCCCACCGACGTCATCTACATCATCATAGCGGCAGTCACATGTGCGGGCATCATGCAGGCATCGGGCGGCATGGATTGGCTTATCCAGCTTGCGGAAAGGCTTCTGCGCAGGCACCCGAGCCACATCACGTTCCTCGCCCCGCTTTGCACGTTCTTCCTCACCGTGCTGGTAGGTACGGGGCACGTGGTCTACACCCTCATGCCCATCATCTGCGACATCTCGCTCAAGCAGGGAATCCGCCCAGAACGCCCCTGCGGTGTCGCTTCCGTCGCATCGCAAGTAGGCATCACCTGCTCGCCCATCGCCGCAGCCGTCGCCTCGTTCGTCATCATCTCGAACGCGAACGGATTCAATGTGAACAACCTGCAGGTCATCGCGATTACGATTCCCGCTTGCCTCTGCGGCATCATGGCGGCAGCGCTCGTCTCGTACAAACG
This sequence comes from Fibrobacter sp., assembly GCF_017551775.1. Taxonomy (NCBI): domain Bacteria; kingdom Pseudomonadati; phylum Fibrobacterota; class Fibrobacteria; order Fibrobacterales; family Fibrobacteraceae; genus Fibrobacter; species Fibrobacter sp. The sequence goes on from NZ_JAFZKX010000031.1 coordinate 25,213, forward strand.
CGGGCTTGACCTCGACAAGGATCCCGCTTTCCAGGCGCGCCTCAAGGACCCGCAGACAAAGGAATACATGTACGGGAGCACCGCCTCCGTGCTCGACAAGGAAATCCCGAAAGAAGCGAAGCGCGCCGTATTCATCTTCCTCGGCGCCCTCGCAGTCATCGTGCTGTTCTCCATCTTCCAGATTATCGGCCACGACATCCGCCCGCAATTCCCGACCGGCAAAGTCGTTGACGGCGTGGCGCAGGTAAAGCCGCTCGCCATGAACATCATCATCCAGATTGTGATGATTTCGGCAGCGGCGTTCATGATTATCTTCTGCAAGGCAAGCCCCAAGAAGGCCGTCGCAGGCGCCGTGTGGCAGAGCGGCATGGTCGCCGTCGTCGCCATCTACGGAATCGCATGGCTCGCCGACACCTACTTTGCGAACTACATGGACGTGATGCAGGGCGGTCTCAAGGACATCGTACAGCACTACCCGTGGGCCATTGCCTTCGCGTTCTTCGCCGTGAGCGTACTCATCAACTCGCAGGGTGCGGTCGTGGTCGCCATGGTCCCGCTCGCCTACAGCCTCGGCATCGAGGGCCCCGTACTTTTGGGCGTACTCCCGAGCGTGTACGGGTACTTCTTCATCCCAAACTATCCTTCCGACATCGCGACGGTGAACTTCGACCGTTCGGGCACCACCGTCATCGGCAAGTACCTGCTGAACCACAGCTTCATGCTGCCGGGCCTTACGAGCGTCATCGTCTCGACTATCGTCGGAACGCTGCTCGTGAAAATTTTCTACTAGAAGCATTCCACGCGCTTGCCGCGACTGTCATCGTTTGTGTTACAACGTTTATTCATTTGGGCGATAAATTTTTACCCCCAAGTGATATGTTGTACAAAAACAACTCTATACATTCAAAATAAAGTATATTATCCATAAACACGTCATGAGTTTTAAAAAAGGAAACCCCATGAAACCCATTTATAAAATAGGCTGCATTTTGGGAATGCTTATCGTCGTCACATCCGTAAATGCTAATCTAATTCCCCTGACAGCAGAAATTAGAAATGAGCAGCCCTACTCTCTAGACAACAACACAATAAGAATAAGAGTATTCAACCACAGCATGGACACACTAAAGGAATTATCCTTTTGTTACAGATTCCATGCAAACAAGGAATTTATTTTTGAACATGACTGGTATTTGCCTAATTTGAATTATAAGATTGATACACTGACAGACACTACATATCAAATTCATTTTTGGCTAAAACAAAATGCTTCCGTAGCTCCGAATAAATATTTCCCAAACAAATCTGGTATCGTATTTGGTTTGCATTATAGATATTGGTTCCCATGGGAACATCAACTGGATTATTCCTTTTCTTCTAATCCGTCATTTGAAAATACTGAAAAATTATTTCTGTCCATGACAAACGAATGCTACGATGAAACGGTGGTGATTGACACTGCGAGAATCAAGATTCTTGGATACGACAAGGACGGAAACGGCGTAAGAGACGACCTGGATTCTTTGATTGATGCAAACATTCCTGACAGTCCAGAAAAACGAGCTGCTTACCGTTATTTGGCACAAGCTATACAAAATCAATGGATTGCTTTTTATGACAATCCACAAATGACATATGAGGAGATGCGACCGTACGCAGTTTTCACATCGTTAGGAATCGAACTTATCGCAGAATCGAATGCCGAATCTAGTCTCGATTTTAGTCTTTTTGAAGCCCGCTTGTTTAACACAATGGAAAGAATCATGTTTGGCGACAAAATAGACAGAATTTTTATCGGGAATTACCTGCCAGTAGCAGTAAAATCAGATAGGCAATACGCTAATTTAGTTGACACAGGAATGAACGGTTATAACGAAATTTTAAGACTGGAGAGAATGAAGTAATGAAAAAAAATATAACCATTCTCATTCTATTTATTTTCGCAACACACTTCTCTTGGAGTTCCGAGAATGCATGTCAAATTGTAGACATAACAGGAAAAATTCTTTACATAAATTCATGCCAAAATATCGAAAATTTGATTAATTCCAACGAAGGTCTTCCTTCAAATGGAATCTATTTTTTGAAGAATAAAAATCATTTTCAAAAGATTAAAAGAAAAAACAATAAAACAGCCATTTCAAAATCATTTTTTTCTGACTCCATATCTACCACCGAAAACAGAACGTCTTTTTCTAAAGCAATGAGAAAAGAAGCGTCTTTATCCAACAACTATTATTTTAGAACCAACTTTTTTGCAATAAATGGTATTGGCTATAACTCATATTTAAAGGCACAAAATAATTTCGCATCGCTTTTTTCCTATATAAAAAAGGATATACAAGTTCTTTTCCCTCAAGATACAATCTCTACAGAATTGATATTCAATAAAACATCGTTCAACATATACACAGACTTAATTCAGTCTATATTACTTAAGGCGGAAGAACTGGAAATAAAGGAAAAATTCTTGGCTGATATTGGTAGTTTGCTATTTCTTCCTTCGCTTTATATTATGGACGAATTATTGAATTGGATATCAGATGGTGAATACGAAAACAAGGTTAAAGAATTTACAGAATATAGAGACAATATAATTATGGAGACTATCCCCATCATTGGAGAAAACACAGCAACTAAATCCAAATTAAGAAACGCCTTAGCAGAATCCGCAAACAACAAATCCCGTGCTATCGTTCTTGGCCATTCACAAGGAGGTATGTACACTTATGAAGCTTTTAACTCGTTCCCAGATTTAGACAAATCACATTTTTATTCGCTAAACATAGCTGTTCCAACAGATAAAAATCCCAATTGGTTTCTGGGAAACGACAATGACTGGATACTCAACACATTCAGAATTCCTTTAATAAACGACATTCCTGAAAGTGAACCAAATAGTTCAGATGATGGGCGCGATTTTGGCGGCGAAAGCGGACATTACCATGAATGGCTGAAGTCATATTATAATCCCCATTTGGCTAGTTATTCAAAAATTAATGCAGCAATTGAAAATGCATTTAGTACCGTTCCGTATTGGGAAAAAATATTTAACACAGTCACATACCAATTGTTGTGGTATTACAGTGCAGCCGAATCAACTATAGACATCGCCAAAGCAGACGGCTCTTGGGTTACACTCGGCACTTATGGCGGATATGATGTTATCGACCCATCGACAAAAACCGTTTCCAACATTCTGCTTCAGGACGGATATCCTGTATTACGAGTACAATCATACAACGACTATAGATGGTGGGGGCCATACACATCCATAGGTTATGACGACAACCCCTTTAGAATCATATCAATTGATAATGACACCTTGACATATTTAATGTCAGATGCGACCTCCGTCAGTACTTACGATGACGCCAGCTTCAAACTCACGCTAGTCATACAATAACACTGCCACTAGAAGCATTCCACGCGCTTGCCGCGACTGTCACCATTTGTATTACAATACTTGTTCATATTCATTGGTCATTCAATGTATTTCATAAACAGACAGCTTATGAAACCTTTCTACAAAATATGTTGTATTCTAGGATTACTCGCTGTCGCCATATTTGCAGATAGTTGCGATAATGAAACAGCGGAAGCCGATTCTGAGAGAATCAAGATTCTTGGGATTGATAAGGACGGAAACGGCGTAAGAGACGACTTAGATTCTTTGATTGATGCAAAAATTCCCGACAGTCCTGAAAAAAGGGCGGCATATCGTTACTTGGCTCAAG